>JALYUS010000679.1 GCA_030853625.1 Chloroflexota bacterium | reverse complement strand
ATTCGATCAGCGCCTTCGACGGCACACAGCCGGTATAGAGGCATTCGCCGCCGACCCGTTCCTCCTCGATCATTGCGACCGTGTGCCCCATCTCCGCCGACAGCCGGGCAGCCGTCATCCCCGCCGTCCCCGCGCCGATCACCACGACACCGTACGTACTCCGTGCGCCTGCCATACTGTTTGCTCCTTTGGTGAGTTGTTGCCTCGTCGTGCGTATGATACCGGAAAACCTAACCCCCGGCCCCTCCCCATCCCACTTGAGAGGGGAGACGGAATACTTTATGCATGTCGCGGCAGATATTCGTAGGGGCGGTTCGTGAACCGCCCTCCGGCCTGCGTATAGCGAAAGTCGGAGGAGTAAGGCACAATGGCAGGCGCGCGGAGTACGTACGGTGTCGTGGTAATCGGCGCGGGAACGGCGGGGATGACCGCTGCCCGGCTGTCGGCGGAGATGGGGCACACGGTCGCAATGATCGAGGAGGAACGGGTCGGCGGCGAATGCCTCTATACCGGCTGTGTGCCGTCGAAGGCGCTGATCGAATCGGCGAAGGTCTTCTATCAGATGCGCCACGCGGCGGACTACGGCCTGCGTGCGGAGAGCATCGCCGTGGATTTCCCCGCGGTGCTCGGTCGGAAGGACGCGATCATCGCGGAGATCGCCAGGGGCGAGAATGCCGAGGTCTACCGCAAGATCGGCATTGATGTCATCGAAGGGCGCGCCTATTTCCTCGACGCGCACACGCTTCAGGTTGGCGAGCGCGAGATCGTCGGAGATGACATCGTAATTGCCACCGGCTCGGAGGAGAATGTCCCGCCGGTTGAAGGCATCCACGCGGCAGGCTTTATGACGAATATCCAGGTCTTGCAGAGCGTTTACGACATGCCGCGCTCCGTCGTCGTGCTCGGTGGCGGGCCGATTGGCTGCGAGTTCGCGCAGATTTTCGCCCGCTTCGGCGTGCCGACGACGATTGTCGGGCGCAACGCGCGCCTCTTGCCGAAGGAAGACCCGGAAATGTCCGCCGCGCTCAAGGATATCTTGCTCAAAGAGGGAATCACGATCTTTACCGGCACCGAGGCGAAACGTGTCGCAGTCGAGGGGCCGGACAAAGTCGTCACCGGTATCCGCGACGGACAGGAAGTGACCGTCCGCGCGGAGATGATTATTGCCGCCGCCGGACGCAAGGCGCGCATCGAGCATCTGCACCTCGAAAATGCCGGGATTCAGGCCGAACGGAAGGGCATTCCCGTCCAGGAGACGCTGCAAACACATATCCCGCATATCTGGGCGGCGGGCGACTGCACGGGTCTCTATCAGTTTACGCACGTCGCGGAGTACCAGGGGCGACTCGTCGCGGAGAATATCGGCAAGCCGGGCAAGCGGGCGAAGGCGAAGAAGGCGGATTACCGCGTCGTGCCGTGGGCGACCTTCACCGATCCCGAAGTGGCGCGCGTCGGCATGACCGAGGAGGAGGCGCGCGCGGCGTACGGTGACAAGATCGAAGTCCTTCGCTGGCCCTTCGACCGCGTGGATCGCGCGATCACGATGGGCGAGACGCAGGGCTTCATCAAAGTGATCCTCGCGCCGAAGGGGATCACGAAGATGCTCGGCGGCGGGCAGATCGCGGGCGCGCACATCATCGGGCCGCATGCGGGCGATATTCTGCACGAACTGGTCGTCACGATGCAGGCGGATGCCTTCGCGGGGCGAATCGCCCAGGCGATCCATGCCTACCCAACGCTCGCGCTCGGCGTCCGCCAGGCCGTTGGTCAGCGGTGGGACGCGGGCGTCGAACCGCTGGATTGAAGGGAGGGGCCGGTGGCTCCGTACGTGGGGGCTGTCAGCCTCCGTGTGGCCTCTCACTCGCCCGCGTCGTAACAACTTCGACGGGATACCCGGCGGTGCGGAGGGTGGCGACGACCTGGGCGGCGTGGTCGGCGTTGCGGGTCTCGACGATCATTTCAAGGCCGACGGGGCCGATGGCGGTGTAGGGGCCAATTCGCTGAATCTCGACGTGGAGGATGTTGACGCGCTCCTGCGTCAGTACGCCGGTCAAGGTGTGGAGCGCGCCGGGCTGATCAGGCAACCAGGTATGAAAAGCGAGGAAGCGACCGGCGGAGGCGAGGCCCGTCTGGATGCATTTATCAAGCAGGTTCGGGTCCACATTGCCGCCGCTGATCAGCACGCCGACGTGTTGGCTCGATACCGGCAGCAGGCCACCGAGCGCGGCCGCGAGGCCCGCCGCGCCCGCCGCCTCGGAGAGCAGTTTCTCGCGCTCCAGCAGTAGCACCATCGCCCGCGCCATCGCCTCGTCGTCCACCGTCACCATCTCGTCCACGAGTGTATGAATAATCGGGAAGGTTATCGCGCCCGGTTGTGCGACGGCGATGCCGTCCGCAATCGTCGCGACGGGCAGAATTTGCCGCTCGCCGCACCGGAAGGAATCCACGCAGGCGGAGGCCCCCGCCGCCTGCACGCCGACGATGGTCAAGGATGGCTTAAGGGCGTGTGCCGCCGTCGCGATCCCCGCGAGTAACCCGCCACCGCCGACCGGCACGACGAGCGTGTCGAGGTCCGGCGCGTCGGCGAGCATTTCGAGGGCAATCGTCCCCTGCCCGGCGATCACTTGCGGATCGTCGAAGGCATGGACGTAGGTCATGCCGCGTTCTTCGGCCAGCGCATGAGCGTAGCGTGCCGCCTCGTCGTAGGCTGCGCCATACAAGACGGTCTGCGCGCCCTGCCGCTCAATCGCTTCCAGTTTGGCGAGCGAGACGCCCATCGGCAGGACAATCGTCGCGGGGTAGCCAAGCAGGCGGGCGGCCAATGCGACGCCCTGCCCGTGGTTGCCCGCCGAGGCGGTGAGGACGCCGCGTGCCGCGACCGCAGGGTCCATTGTCAACAATTTGTTGAGCGCGCCGCGGATTTTGAACGCGCCGGTGCGCTGGAGATTTTCCAGTTTCAGGAGCAGGTTGCAGCCCGCGAGCGCGGAAAGGTCCGGCGACGATTGCAGCGGCGTGTGACGAATATGCGGCGCGATCCGCCGTGCCGCTTCCCGCACATCGGTCAGTGTCAGCGTGGGATTGTCGAGCGCGAACATACCTAACCCCCGACCCCCTTCCCTAAAAGGAAGGGGGAGCAAGACGATCATCTGTGGACGGATGGTACACTACTCGTCGCGCTGCCGCATGTGCGTCTGCGTGGTACAGAGAGGAAAGTGGCATGCGAGCCGTCTATCTTACCGGCGAACATCTGTCTATCCGGGCGCTGGTCGCCGCCGACAAAGAGTGTGCGGCGGCGTGGTTCGATAGCCCATTCCCGGTCAATGCCGTCCGGGCCGAGGCGTGGCTGAAGGAGGAGCATGCGAGCGTGGACCGGCCGACCAGCCTCCATTACGCGATCGTGCGGACGGCGGACGATGCGGTGATCGGCGGCGTGACCCTCCAGACCGATTACCGCACCGGGACGCTGAAACTGCACATTGCGCCGTCGCTCCCGGATGCCGACGCGCTCCGGGCGGCGGCACTTCGTATCCTCCATCCCTGGCTCCGCGACGACCTCGAACTGATGACCTTCGTGCTTCATATCCCCGCCGATCAGCCGGAAACGATTGCCGCTGCCGAGGTGCTGGAGATGACGTTGGCAGTTCGGCTGCGCGAGGCGATTGCGCGCCCTGATCACCGGGTGGACGAACTCGTGTATCAGGCGCTCCTCACGCCGTGGGCGGTGCGCGATGCGTAATCCAATTATGGTCGGCGAACGTGTCTATCTGCGCCCCTTCGAGACGGCGGATGCCGAAACTCTCGCCCAGATCACCGCGACGGAGACGGACACCTTCATGTATCGGGGCCGCAAGCCGTCCAGCCCGCTCGCCTACGAACGCGCCATCGGCGAGGCGTATAAGGGGGACTATCCCTCCTGGATCGCCTTTGTTGTCGCGTTGCGGGCGGATGACCGCTGCATTGGACAGGTTGGCGTCTATCCGATTGATTACCTCCACCGGACGGCGGAAACCTACTCGGAGTTGGGGCCTGCGGAGTTCCGCAATCAGGGATACGGCACCGAGGCGAAACACCTCCTTCTCGAATACTGCTTTGACCGCCTGCATTTGCACGCCCTGCGCTCCTCCGTCTTCGAGACGAACACCCGCTCCGCCGCCGCGCTACTGAAGCAGGGGTACCGCGAGGCCGGGCGGCTGCAATGGGCGGATGTCAAAGGTGGCCGCTATTACGACGACCTTCTCTTCGATCTGCTGCGCGACGAATGGCTCGCCGCCCGCGACGCCTGGTGGGCGAAGCGGGCAGCCGCCAGCGGACCGCAGGCAGCAAGTGAAATAGACGAATAGCCATCGCAGGGCAACAGCGTGGCGCCCGGCCACCAACACGAAGAACTGTCACACACGATATAATGTCCGATTTCCCCTTGCGGCAGGAGGCTTTTCATCCCGCCTTTTGTCGTTGTCTTGCGCGACAATTGGCTTGACAAAACAGAACAAAAGTTCTATAGTCTGAATGAACGTACATGAAGGAACAATGCGCTAGGAAAGGGGATCACAATGGGACGATGCAGCCGCCACTGGGATGGTGCGATGCCCCTCCGAACGAACGGGAACCGATCTGTCCGAAAGGAGAATGGATCGCGAGCGTTCACATGGCAGACTACACAGGGGCATATCAGCCGCCGATAAGGCGGCCATGATCGGTCTATCGTGTCGAAGACGGAGGGTGTAACACATGGCAGGACAACGACTGAAGTGGTGGACGCTGATCGCGGCCTGTTTCGCGCTTTTCATGGCGATCCTCGATAATCTCGTCGTCAATATCGCGTTGCCGACGATCTCGCGCGATCTAAGCGCGAGCACGACGCAGTTGCAGTGGATCGTCTCGGCGTACACATTGATTTTCGCCTCGTTGCAGATTACGGCGGGCGGGCTGGGCGACCGGTTGGGGCGCAAGCGCTGGTTCCTCTTCGGCCTCGGCCTCTTCACCTGCGCATCGCTCCTGGGCGCGCTCTCACAAAACATTACGATGCTGATCGCCGCCCGCGCGGTGCAGGGGCTGGGTGCGGCCTTCATCATGCCGCTCTCACTCTCGCTGATCTCCGTCGCCTTCCCGCCGGAGGAGCGGGGCAAGGCACTCGGCATCTGGTCCGCGATTTCGGTCTCCGGTCTCGCCCTCGGCCCGATTGTCGGCGGCTTCCTCGTCCAGTACGCGAACTGGCACTGGGTCTTCATTATCAACATCCCGATCGGCATCATCGCCTTCTTCGTTGCCTCGACGGTCGTGCAGGAATCGCGCGATACCTCCGGCACGGTGGCGCTGGACATCCCCGGCACGATCCTGATTACCGGCGCGATTGCGTCGCTGACATGGGGACTGATCGAGGCGGGCGACCGGGGCTGGACTGATACGCTGATCCTCGCTGCATTCGTCGCGGCGGCGGTGTTGACGGCGACCTTCATCGCGGTCGAGGCGCGCACCGAGAAGCCGATGGTGCCGCTGCGCTTTTTCCGCTCCTCCACCTTCTCCGGTGCGAACATGGACGCCTTCGCCGTCTCCTTCTTGATCGCAGGCGTCGCCTTCTACATGACGCTGTACCAGCAGAACATCCACGGCTTCTCACCGGTGCGGGCGGGGCTGGCGATGCTGCCGATGGTCGTCACGATGATGATTTTCTCACCGATCTCCGGGCAATTGGTCGGGCGCATCGGCTCGCGCCTCCTCATCTCGATCGGCATGTGTATCGCGGGTGTCGGCACACTGCTCTTCCTACGCGGTGGTGTGCATGCCTCGTATTTGGCGATCGTTCCTGCGTTCGTCGTGATGGGCTTCGGGATGTCGCTGATCTTCGCGCCGATGACGACCGCAGTGCTCAACAGTGTCGAGAGCGAGAAGAGCGGTGTCGCTTCCGCCATCAACGGCGCGATCCGTGAGATCGGCACCGCGTTCGGTATCGCCCTCCTCGGCACGATCATGAACCGGGCCTATCAATCGCAGTACAACACAACGGGGTCAATCGTGGAAGCGCGGAGCAACCCGGCGTTCGCTCCCTTCAAGCCATTCGTTGATCTCATCGGCTCCGGCATGAGTCTAGCCGGCCGCTTCATCGAGGATACACGCCGCTTCCCCGGCCTCCCGCCCGCACTCGCCGCGCAGATCCGCGACGCGAGCAGCAGTGCCTTCATCACCGGCATGAATCACGCGATCGTCATCTCCAGTGGGGTAATCATCGTCTGTAGTCTCGTCTCGTACTTCCTCATCAGGCCGCCCGTCGCGGTTACGGCACTGGAACCGGAAGACACGCGGATTGACGAGTGGGAACTCGTACCGGAGTTGCTCGAAGTGGATTAGCGGTAGTTTGTGGGATGCGGTTGCCGGATCGAATCGGTGGTCGCAGCGAGGCATTTGCCGTACTACGTACATGCCAGCGATGCCACAAGACGTCTTTGTTTAGCCTTGATTCGGTATTACCATCCCGAATCCACACACTACCACTAATGAACATGTCGGTCCTGCTGGTGGGCAGCGCGAGCACGAACCCGGTACTCTTCACGGCGGCGATCCTGCTGATGCTGGCGTCGCCGGTCGGGCTACTGGGGCGCGGACCGCTTCATCCTGCCGCTGCTCGGCGCGCCGTGGAATCCCGGCCTGATGCGTCGCCGGGGACATAAATCGGGTGTGTCGGCCCCAGCACCGCCGGCGACTGAGTCCTGTAGTACGGGCTTGTCGTGACGGAAAGGGGTACGCATATGATGAACTACGGCGGGATGCATACGGAATGGATCGTCCTCTGCATAGTGGCAGTCGCGGCCATCATTGCGCTGGTGGTCTGGGCGATCATGCGCGCAGGCAACCGCTCCGGTCCACGGGAGGATCGCGTGATCCTGCGCGGTGATGCGCTTGAGACGCTGGAACGTCGCTTCGCCAGCGGCGAGATCGATGACCAGGAGTACGCACGCCGACGCGCGCTACTCCTACAGCACTGACCCGTGGCGATCGGCCGATCTCGTCGTCAGCAGTTGGGTGATCGAAGCCGTTCCCGATCCGCTCCAAGCGATGTCGGAATATCTGCGCGTGATCAATGAGGGCGGCTATGTGCTCTATACCTTCTGCTCGCTGCCCGCTGGGTGGGTCTCGCGGGCGGGAACTGCATTGCTCCGCGCGACGGTCGAGCATCAGTTCGGCGGCACCTTTCTGCCACCAGAACGCACACCGTGGCATGACTGCAATCGGTCCTATCGCCTACGCAGTCCTGCCGGGCTGACCAGACACGATCCGCCAAGCAATATCGAGCAGGCGGGAGACGCGGCGGGTCTCGTCAAGAC
>JALYUS010000670.1 GCA_030853625.1 Chloroflexota bacterium | reverse complement strand
GCCAGCCGCGACACTTCGTTCTCGATGCTGTCATATCCCAGTTGAATGTCAAGCAGCAACAGGCAGTCATTCTGCTTGGCGATGTCCGCATATTCCTCGATCAGCGACAGGCGCGTCCGGTTAAGATAGAGGCCGTCGTCGCCCGGCGTATCGGAAGCGACCGAGGCGATCAGTTCAATCGTCGGGATCGCCGGACGAGAAGGGTCAGCGACGTGATAGGCGGCGGCTTGCGCCTTCAGCTTGGCAATCATCGCGGCGGGCGTGGCGAATTCGCCGAGGATGCCGAGGCGATTATTGTCGGGATGGCCGTAGAAGGTGACAAGTCTGCTCGTGAGGAGCGGGCCATTCGCGACAATCGGCTTAGGCGTCGCCGTGGGCGGAATCGGTGTGGGCGTCGGCTCGCTCGCTCGCATGCCGACCGCACGCGCCGCAATCAATGGCGTCAGCGGCGGGACAATCGTGGGGGTGAGTGTCGGCGCAATCGTCGGTTCGGAGGATGCGGTTGGCGTTCGTGTCGCACCGGCGATATTCGCGACGCCAACGCTCATTGGCGTCGCCTGCGGACGCGCGTCGCGCGGCCCAGCATCGCCAAGTCGCGGCAGCGCGACCGCACCGCCGAGCACGAGCGCAAGGACGACAATCATTGGTACGCGGCGTGCCGCACGTCTGTTCACCGCGTTCGTCCCCGCTCTCTCGATTGCCGCACATCGCCTCCTTGCCTCTTCACACCGGCGCCATTATCGCATGATGGCGCATGATGGTGCTGTACGCGAATTCCTGCGCCGCTTTTGGCGACACGGCGATCAGGCGCCATGTGCGCCGATGACCACGTCGTCGAGCGAGATACCGAGGCCGGGGCCGTCCGGTAGCACGTACATGCCATCCTCAATGCGTTCAGGCGGCGTCAGGAGTGCTGCTCGCCACGAAACTTCGCCCCAGGCATATTCGAGCGCGCGCATGCGGGGCAGGGCGGCGGCGATCTGCGCACTCGCCGCCATCGAGACCGGGCCACTCGGATTATGCGGCGCGACCGCGATACCGCAGGCGTCGGCAGCGGACGCGATGGCATGCAGAGCCGCGATGCCGCCACAGTGCTTCACGTCCGGCATGATGAGATCGAAGAGGCGCGGCGTGAGATAGGGCAGGAAGCCCGCGACGCCGTACAGCAATTCACCGCCGATCAACTCCATGCCAAGTGCGTGGACGTGCGGCCGTAACGCGCGCAGCGTGTCGCGATCCTCCGTCGGCACAGGTTCCTCGAACCAGCGAACGCCGAGCGCGGCGAGTTCGCGGGCGACCTCAATCGCGGTCGGCGCGTCGAACATGCTGTGACAGTCCACGTAAAGATCAATCGTCGGCCCAACGGCCTCGCGGACGGCGGCGACGCAGGCGATCCCGCGCCGCATCCGGGCGCGCTGCGCTGGCTCTTGCACGCGGCGCTGATCCATTCCGTCGAACGGCGCGCATTTGATGGCGCGAAAGCCCGCGCCGACCGCATCGTGCGCATGGCGCGCGAAATCCTCCGGCGTCCGCTCCCGCGCGGCGCGGTTGATGTTCGCATAGAGAGGAATGCTCTCGCGCACCGGGCCACCGAAGAGCCGAGAGATGGGGAGACCCGCCGCCTTGCCGACAATGTCCCACAACGCCTGCTCGCACGCCGAGACCGCCGTCGCCGCCGCGAGGCCATCCACGAGCGGTTGTAGTGCGTCGTTCGCTGCCGCCACCGCGCGAGGGTCCCTGCCGATCAGTACCGGGGTACACTGTGTCTCAAGGATCATGGTCACGATCTGGTCCCGCTGCGGCGAGAAACCGCCGTGTGACGCTTCACCGAGGCCCGTGATCCCATCGTCCGTTGTCAGTTGCACGAAGAGCCAATCCCCGCGGTGATTGACGCGCACACACACCACGGATAGCCCGGTAATGTTCATCTCGCCGCTCCCATCACGCACCCGCACCGCATCGCCTTCGTTCTGCGTCGGAGCATACCGAAGATCGCCGCCGCGCGCACATCGCCGCGCCCTCTTTTTTACATCTCCTTCCCAATTTGCCGCACGTACGGTACAACGAGGAGGAAGCGATGGTTGGCTGGGTGGGAGGAGGAGCAGTCGTGCTGAACCGGATCGGCAAGGGTTTCGGTATTCTGACGCTTATCGGTGTTCTTTGCCTTCTGCTGGCGGCGCCGGTCGCGGCGGCGGGCCTCGTCGCGCGGGTCGTGGGCGGCGGCATTCAGTTTGATGGGAACGGGTTTTATCCCGGTGAACTCGTGCAGATCAATGGTATCAGGTACGACGGGAGCACGATTCCGTACGGCCCGGCGACGGCGAATACGGCTGGCGCGATCACCGGCGTCGTACCGTACGCGGATACTGCACTCTATCAACTCGACGCGCGCGGCTACGGCTCAGGCATGCATGCCGTGAGCAACATCACCGGCGCGTTGCCGTATCCCGTCGTGCCGCCCGGCTATCCGTACGTAACGCCGACGTTTCCGGACTATACCACCTGCATGCCCGGCATCCTGCCAATCAATGGCGGCTACGCGAACACCGGGTATCCGTTTACGGGCGGTCCGTACGGCGGCATCTATCCGGGGCCGGGCTTCAACTATCCGGTTCCGTCGAGCGGCGTGATTCAGTATCCGTATTTCAATGGGTGCAGCGGCGGCGGGTTCGGTGGCCCGACGTTTGTGCCAAGCGTTCCCTACGCCTATGTCGGATCGCCGGTGATCTTCACTGGCAACGGCTGGGCGCCCGGCGTGCCCGTCACGCTCTGGACGACCGCGCCCGATGGCACGAATCAGCCGCCCCTCTCCGCGACCGTTGGCAGTGATGGCACAGTGGCCGGTAGCATCGCGTTTGCGACGCCGGGCGCATGGCATGTCTCCGCGCAGGCGAGTGGCATGACAA
>JALYUS010000665.1 GCA_030853625.1 Chloroflexota bacterium | reverse complement strand
GCGGCCTGCCGGGGCGGAATCGTGCTGACCACGCACTCCGGGAGTGCGAGCAGATCGTCCGTCCATTGGTCGTCCAGAACCGCCCGCAAATAGGGATCCTCGCGGTCATCAGTCACCTGGATGCGCGCGCGTTTCCCGCCCACCTGCATATAGAATGTTTCGCCGCCCGAGTTGATCGCAGCGGTCACTTGCCAGCGCGTCATCTGCCAGCCCTTGCCGCCGAGGTGGGTGATCCCCTTGTGGCGGTTCTGTTGCGGATGCTTTTTCACGCAGGTTACTTCCCGCTCCGCTGGCGAATGCGATTGGGCCATGGCATGTCCTCCTCTTCAGGGGATCGCAACGCCCGGCGGGTGCGCTCCGGTCCGGCACCAATGTCACTTTGGCCTTCGGGGGCAATCGTGGGTGCGGTCATTCGCGAACAGCAGTCAGTTGGCCGCTTCTTCCTGATAGTGTATCACACAATCCAGTAATAACCACAGTGTTGAGGAATACTCTAGCATCTTTATACTTTTCGTATAGGATAGGCACCGCAAACGGTTACTGCAGAAACTCGTCCCCAAAGACGACATGGACGACAGGCGCGTGCGCCAGATCGTCCGTCGCATCGGTCGGCGTCCACTGGTAGTGGCAATAGGTGACGTCCGCGATATAGCCAGCGGCGGTGCGCGTCACCTGCATACTCGCAGTGTCGTCCGGCGTGCGGCGGACGGAAACATCCGTCTGGATGCGACACGCTCGATCAGCCGTCAGTATCAGTGCGGACGGAGCGGCAAAGGCGCAATCGCCGGGTGCGAGATCGGCAATGGTCTCTCGCATGAGCCGCTTCGGCATCGCCGTCATCGTAAGCATCGTCTGCACCGCGCATCACTCCTCGCCACTCCCGGGCAAATCACTGCACGCATCATACACTATCGTGTAAATATTGTCTACAGGTGTATCGTACGGACACAGGGCGTATGCGCGCACATCGAGGAGTATAACACGACACTTTGACACGAAAGCGACGAGCGAAAATAGTCTCAGCGCGCCGGGATGCCTTTCACCGTGACATGTGCAGGAACATCACCGACGACGACCGACCCGGCCCCGACGACCGTATCATCGCCGATGGTGAGCCACGGCGTGATATTCGCGCCGACGCCAATCAAGGCGCCGATGCCGACACGGATACCGCCCGCGAGGTGCGCGCCCGGCCCGATATGCGCGTACGCCCCGATCACGCAGTCATGATCCACCGTCGCGCCGGTATTGACGACGCTGTGATCGCCGAGAATGGCATCTGGATTGACGACGCCGCGCGCCATCACCGCGACGCCACGCCCTAGCCGCGCCGAGTGCGCGACGGTCGCGTGCGGGTGGAT
Source organism: Chloroflexota bacterium (assembly GCA_030853625.1). Classification (GTDB taxonomy): domain Bacteria; phylum Chloroflexota; class Chloroflexia; order Thermomicrobiales; family JALYUS01; genus JALYUS01. Next base: position 1,268 of record JALYUS010000665.1, on the reverse strand, counting down.
CGCGTTGCACCAGAGGTCATGCACGCCGACACCGAGCCGTTCGACCACCGCGCGGCGCGCGGCGATGTCACCGATGCCGAGGATCAAGCCGCTCGGCATGTACTCGCGGTAGGTCGCAATGCCACCGAGCACGGGCAGTCCGAGCCGCGTCGCGCCCCAGGTCGCGGGGTTGTCATCGAGAAACCCCCGCACCGGCGTACCCTGGCAGCAAAGAATATCGGCGACGACCTTCGCATGGCCGCCCGCGCCGAGAATCAGCACGCCGCTCATGCCGCGATACCCTCATCGGGAGGTTGCGCCGCCCCCATGTACTCGCTCATCGTCACCTGGCCGACCTCGTTGATGCCGGAGCGCCGCAGGACCTGCCCGACGGTCAGGCAAATGATTTTCAGATCGAGCCGGAGCGATTGATGCGCCACGTACCAGAGATCGTAGGCGAACTTCTCCTCCCACCCGATCGCGTTGCGCCCGTTCACCTGCGCCCAGCCGGTCAGGCCGGGGCGCACCGCGTGGCGGCGCATCTGCTCCGGCGTGTACCTCTCTGCGTAGTGGACAAAGAGCGGGCGCGGCCCGACGAGGCTCATTTCGCCCCGCAGCACGTTGAGCAATTCCGGCAGTTCATCGAGGCTCGTGCGCCGCAGCAAGCCGCCAACGCGCGTCATCCGCTGGTCGTCCAGCAAGAGGGCGCCGTCCGCGTCCCGCGCGTCGGTCATCGTGCGGAACTTGATGACGGCGAAGGGCGTGCCATCCTTGCCAAGCCGCTGCTAGCGGAACAAGACGGGCGCGCCGATCTTCCGCCGCACGAGCAGTGCGACGACGAGCAGCAGCGGCCCCAGCACCAGCAGCCCAAGCAGGGTCAGCACGAGGTCAAGCAGGCGTTGACCGCAGCGATGGTACATCGGTCGTCCTCCCTACCTGCGCGAGCATCCGCGCGTACATCTCCAGCACCGCCGCGTTGTTGGTCTTGCCATTGAAGAGCGCCTCGGCGCGGTCGTGCCCGCGTGCGGCCATCACGCGCGTCCGCTCCGGGCCGTGCAGGGCGTCGAGGATCGCCGCCGCCATCGCCGGGGGGTCCTTGGGCGGCACGAGTCGGCCCGTTTCGCCGTCCACGATCAGGTCTGACTGGCCGCCGACATTCGTTGCGATCACCGGAATACCGAGCAGTTGCGCCTCGATACATGTCCCCGCGACCCCCTCGGTGTGCGAGGGCTGCACGGCGATGTCGAAATCGGGCAGCAGTGCCGGCACATCGCTGCGCATGCCGAGGA
>JALYUS010000658.1 GCA_030853625.1 Chloroflexota bacterium | reverse complement strand
CGAACTACACGCCGTGGGACTCGGCGATGTGGAACGTTGCGTACTGGAAGAAGTAGGCAATCGTCGGTAGACGATAGACAGCACAGGGAGGAGGGAGTCGCATGGCTCCCTCCTTTTTGATACTCTTCCGCGATAAAGGTGGATAATGCCTGCGTAGGGGCAATGCTTGAATCGCCCTCCCCAGATCAACCGGATCTTCCTCGTAGCGCCCTACCGCCGCAAGACGGCGGTTCAAGCGCCGCCCCTACAGCACTATCGCACTGCCGTTATCGTCACATCAAGATAGTTACTATTGGTAGAATGGCAATGGCACGTTCGTTGCTTACTTTATGTACTACCTGCTGTGGTGGCCACAGCGCCACGCGGTTGCACCGATAATGACAAGGAGGTACGGAGCGATGGTCGAGCGACGAACTGAGGGCCGTGAAGGGACGTATGTCCCGCCGACGCCCGAACATGTCAAGCCACACGGATCGCGGGACAACGCGGTTGAGAAGGCGGCGGGCGGCACGTACGCACGTGAGGCGCTCGAAGCGCAAGGTGAGAAGATGGCCGAACCATCGCGCGCGACGGATGATCCGGGCCGCACCGATAACCCGCTCGGCACCGGCGTCGGCTACGCCGGTGAGGGAAGCGCCGCATATGGTGAACAGGAGAAACGCATGAGTACGAACAACCCAAATGCCCCAAAACGGCCCGATCAAACCGATAAGGGCGGGACAACGCCGACACGGCATCAGCCGGAGCAGCAGCACCATCAGCAATCTTCATCCGGGCAGAAGCCGGGTACGGGTGGCTCCGGTGGCCAGCAGAGCACGGGTGGTATGCCCCCCACGCAAGGTACCGGCAGCACCCCGCAGAGCCATACTCCGCGACCATCGAGCGCGGAGACCGGCGCGCACCACGATACGACCGGCGGCCCGCCGCAGTCGTCCGGCACGAGTGGCACGGAGGCGAATCGGGGCACAATCGGTGGCACACAGGATCATGGGACGGTCAAAACCCCACAGGGTCAGAACGTCTCGACTCAGGGGCACGGCCCCACATCCTCGGCACCAGAGAAGGCGGGCGACACAAAGAGCCAGGCTCAGGAAAAAGCGAGTGATGCACAGCATGCCATGCAAGAGAAGGCATCGGATGTCAAAGGCGCGGTCCAGGACAAGGCGAGTGACCTGAAAGATCAGGCACAAAGTAAAGCCAGTGATACCAAAGACGCGGCGCAAGGCAAGGTGAGTGATCTGCGCGATCAGGCCCAGACGAAGATGACCGATGTGAGAGGGCAGGCGCAAGGCGCTTTCAATGACGCCCGTACCCAGGCGCAGGGGAAATTCGACGCTGTTACCGGCCAGGCGCAGGATACGCTCGAAAGCATGAGAGCGAATCTCCAGACCCGAACGGATGCGCTGAAAGGGACGGTTACGGACAGAACCGATCAATTCGTCGGCACGGTTGGCGAGAAGGGCGATCAAGCCAGACAAACCGCGAATGAGAAGTCCACACAGGCCGGTGAGAAGTTGTCCGGGCTGGCCGATTCGCTTCGCGACAAGACGCAGACGCTCGAACCAGATCATCCCGTTGCTACCGCTGCGACCAGAGCGGCCGGCGCACTCGAACAGACTGGCGCCTACCTCCAGCAGAGCACGCCCGATGATTGGGTGGGCGACCTGAAGCAACTGATCTCGCGCAAGCCAGTCGAGTCGGTACTCCTTGCCGCCGGTCTCGGCTACATGGCCGCCCGCGCCTTCCGCAAATAACCGGCCCGGTATAAGCGCAGAGAACACAGAGGACACAGAGAGCACAGAGGAGAAAGAGAGAGATACCTTTCTTCTCTCTTTCCTCTGAAAATAGGCTTCGGAGCCTGTTTCATCCGCATCGCTGACCCGCAGAGTCATGGTACTTCTCTGTGTCTTCTGGGCTACGTATTCTCGTTAGACCGGAGCGGTGGCGGGGCGGCGGACGGTGGGGCCGAGGGCAGTGACGCGCTCGAAGGTGGCGGCGAGGCGGTGGATGCCCTCGCGCAGGGCGTCGGTCGTGTTGTCCGCGTAGGTGAGGCGGAGGCGGTTCGAGGCGACATCAACACCCGCCGGGTAGAAGGCCTCGCCCGCGACCGTCGCCACCCCCTCCGCAAGGGCGACGGCGGTCACTTCCTGCGCGGTCAGGCCATCCCGGAGCGTCAGCCAGATATTGAGGCCGCTCTTTGGCGTCAGCCAGTCCACATAGGGCAGCAACTGCGCGTTCAGCGCATCGAGCATCGCGTCGCGCCGCTCGCGGTAGGTCGCACGCATCGTGGCGACATCCCGCGCCGCCGTCTTGCCACCACCGAGGGTCCAGTAGTGGATCAGGGCGCGTTGTGGCAAGCGCGCGGTGAAGCGATCCGTCACCATCTTCATCGCTGTGAGCCGGGCCATCAGGGGCGATCCCGCGATCACCGCACCGACGCGCAGATCCGGCGAGACCGTCTTCGCCGCACTCCAGACGTAGACAACGCGACCATCTGTATCGCCCGCCTTGATCGGCGGCGGCGGTTCACGGTCGTAGACGAAGGGATTGCAGTGGTCATCTTCGAGGATCAGGACGCCGTGCCGTGCCGCAATCTGGAGCATCGCGCGGCGGCGATCTATCGGGAGAACCGTGCCCATCGGGTTGTGCGAGGTCGGCACGGTATAAATGAGGCGGGGCCGCTCCCGCTCGCAGACCGCCGCCAGCGCAGACATATCCATGCCCTGATCGTCAGTCGGTACGGGGACGATCCGCGCGCCCGCCGCCGCGAAGATGTCGAGTGCGGCGGCGAAGGTCGGCACCTCGCAGGCGACCCGCTCGCCGGGGCCAACGAGGGAGCGCGCGACGAGGTCAATCCCTTGCTGCCCGCCCGTCGTAATCAGCACGTCGTCCGCGCTCGCCATGAAACCCCACCCGGCGCACCGCTCCGCGATGGCGTGGCGCAAATCGGGGTCGCCGAGCGCGGGGCCGTAGCCGAGCAGGTCGCCGTCCAGTTCATCCACGGCGGTCCGCCATGCCTTCTTGAGGTGGACGACGGGCAACAGATCGGCGGCGGGCTGGCCGGAGGCGAGCGAGATCACCCCGGCGCGATGGGCGGGCGTCATCAGTTGGTTCGGGCGAGCGGCACGTACCGGGAGCGGGAAGGGCGGCAGCGTCAGCGCGGGGGAGGCGGGCAGCATCTCTGGGTCGCCAATCGGCGGCACAACGTACGACGGCAGATAGGAGGCGTGCGACGCCGTTTCCGCGTCGGTGCGATCCCGCACAAACGTCCCGCGTCCGACTTGCCCGGAGACGAGATTCGCTTCCCGCAGGGCCTCATATGCCTGCGCGACGGTAATCACGCCGACGCCGAGCGTCTTGGCAAATCCGCGCACGGTCGGCAGTCGCGTGCCGGGCGGCAACCGGCCGCTCGCGATCCCGGCGGTGATGCGATCAGCGATCTGCCGGTAGAGCGGCGTGCCGCTGCCCGGTTCCAACGCGCCGAGATCGAGATCGTCTCCACCTGCCATGCTGCCTCCGCCACCGTCCGTTCACGCCTCCTCCCCAGTATACGGCACAAAGCGAACGCCGCATGCATCGGGATATACTGACATGAATCAACGCGTGAAAGGGAAACCTGAGATGAGGTGTAGCGATGTTTACGGTTGGGGTATTCGCGCTCTTGTTTGATGAGGATCAGCGGATCCTCTTGTGTCATCGCCGCGATTATGACCTCTGGAACTTGCCTGGCGGCGGATTGGAAACAGGTGAGACTCCATGGGACGGGGTGATTCGGGAGGTATTAGAGGAAACCGGTTTGCATGTCGCCATTGAACGGCTCGCTGGCGTATACAGCAAGCAGGAAATCAATGAAATAGTCTTTTCCTTCGTCTGCACGATTGCGGCTGGTCATCTCACACTCAACGATGAGGCCGACCGAATCGAATACTTCGCACTCAACGAGATTCCGAGTAATACCTCTCGCAAGCAGATCGAACGTATCCACGACGCCATCGAGAACGAAAGCGGACTCACCCTGAAAGCCCAACATGGTCTATCATCGAAACAGCCTGCCGGGCGACTTGGGTACGTCTCATCCTGAACATATCTCACTCTCTTGACAGAGCGACTAACCATGATACGCTGTCAATAGACACAATAGGGATTGTTATTAGGCACAATCCACAAGGAGGTAATGGCAGTGCAGCGATATTTGGAGCGGCCATTGACGCAGGTGCGGCGGAAGGATCGTGTGCTGGCGGACGAGGAATGGATGGACCGGATGCTGGCGATCAGCGCGCTCGGCCATCTCGCGATCAGCCATGCGGGACAGCCGCTCCTGCACAGCAACTATTTCTGGTTCGATGGCGAGCATCTTTACTGGCACACCGCGCAAGTTGGCAAACTGCGAGCGATCCTGGAGCAGGGGGCCGCGCGCGCCTGCTTCACCGTCACGGAGTTTGGCAGGGTGTTGCCTGCCGGGACGCCGTTCGACTTCAGCACGGAGTATGCGAGCGTTATTCTCTACGGCGCTGTTCATGTCGTGGCTGATGCCGTGGAGAAGAAGTACGCGCTGGAAGGCGTGATGACGAAATACGCGCCGCACCTTGTCGCCGGTGTGGATTACGTACCGATGCCGGACAGCGACATCGCGATCACCAGCGTCTATCGCTTCGACATCGAGACGCGCGTCGGCAAGCACAACATCAAACCGGAGGAGTATCCGGCCTATCCGTACCCGCACGGCTCATTTATTGACGCCGAGCGCGATGCGGGCCGCGCGACGATGCGTGAGAAGGAACTTGCCTGAACGGGCAGCGTGACCGATATGGCATTTCATGCGAAACGGAGGAAATATGGCAGGGGCTTCGGCACTGTTCGTCTCTGCGGTTGGTCTTGGCGTCGCATATTGCGCCGCTCCCGGTGCGGTCAATACCGAGGCGGTACGGCGAGGACTTGCACGTGGGTTCCGCCCCGTGCTGCTCGTTCAGTTGGGGTCGCTCATCGGTGACGCACTCTGGGCCACGCTCGCGCTCACCGGCACGGCATTTCTCGGCCACAATCGTTCGCTGCGCCTCGTTCTCGGCATCGCGGGCGCATGTTTCCTCCTGCGGCTGGCGTGGAGCGCCTTGCAGGAGGCATGGCGCGGTGGCTTGCCCGGCGCG
>JALYUS010000657.1 GCA_030853625.1 Chloroflexota bacterium | reverse complement strand
GCGCCCTCTGCGATCTCTGCGCTACGTTCCTTTCGCTTTTCCTGGCGTTCCTGGCGGTTCAACAACCCCTTCTCACTCGTAGCGCAAATAGGGGCGGCGTTGCTCCGCGAAGGCAGCCAGGCCGGGTTCCCAATCCGCTGCGATGTCGGCCAGTGGGATTTGCTCGATCAGTTGCTCGCGGAGTGTTTGCGTCCCAGCGATCACATCGAAGGGGAGGCGGTCATGGACATATTCGTACGGCGGCTCTTTCCAAATTGGCACCGATGGGTCCTGTTGGATGATCGCCCGGAGCACGGCGATACCGGCGAGCACGGCGGGGAAGCGGTCGCGGTCAGTGATATGCAGTTGCACGCCGCCGCAGATTTCCCGCGCGTGCTTCTGGAAGGTCGGCTCGAAAAAGCAGGCGCGGAAGATGACGCCGGGCAATTCGTCCCGCGCCAGCGCGGCGGCGAGGCCGTGCGGGTCAACGTGCGGCGCGCCGATCAACTCAAATGGGCGGGTCGTGCCGCGCCCCTCGGAGAGCGTCGTCCCCTCGATGTGGACGGCGCCGGGGAAGACCGTCGCGCTGTCGAGGGTCGGCATGTTCGGCGAGGGGAAGACCCACGGTGCGCCGGTCTCGTCGTGCCACAGCGCGCGCCGCCACCCGTCCATCGGCACGACGGTGAGGTCGCAGCCGATGCCAAATTCCTCGTTGAACATCGTCGCTATCTCGCCGATCGTCATGCCGTGGCGTGTCGGCAGCGGATACATGCCGACGAACGACTCGTGCCCCGCTTCGAGACGGTTGCCGCCCATCTGCATGCCATTGATCGGGTTCGGGCGGTCAAGCACGACGACGCGCTTCCCGGCCTCGCGCGCGGCCTCCATCGCCAGAGCCATCGTGTACATAAATGTGTAGATGCGCGTGCCGACATCCTGCAAATCCACAACGAGCAGATCGGTCTCCGTGAGCATCGCCGCTGTCGGTTTGCGATGTGCGCCATAGAGCGAGTAGACAGGCAGGCCGGTGCGCGCGTCAGTGAAGCCCTCCCACTCGATCATGTCGTCCTGCGTCTGCCCCCCGATGCCATGCTGCGGCCCGAAGAGTGTCGTCAGATGAATGTCCGGGTGCGCGTGAAAAAGATCGGCGGCATGCCGGTAGCGATGATCCACCGAGGCGGGATGGCAAATCAGCCCCACCCGCGCATCGCCGAGGATCGCCGGCGGATCATCAAGCAGCACGTCCAGCCCCAGTCGCATCTTGCACCTCTCTCTTTTTCGTGTCGCGCCGTCGGTGCATCATACCGGTTCTCGGCGGGCATGAAAAAAGCCACCGATTGTGGCGGCTTCCCGGTGATAGTTGCGGCATCACTGCTCGTGAATACGCGCTTCGAGTTCCTCCAGAATCGGGCGGTTCCGCGCGACGAGGCCGCGTAATGCGCGCAATCTCACTGCACGATCATCGTCCGGGGCGAGTGAGGATTCCATCGCAAGCAATCGGGCAGTTCGTTCTTCAGTGACAGGCCAATCGGTGAGGAAATCCATCCGGCTATCACTATCCCATTCATGCCATTCAGCGGCCATATCTGGGAGTTGCTCCCAATCACCAACGGCTGTTGCCAATCGCCGCTCGAAGTAGTCGAGAGTCGTGAGATTATTTGTCACCTGAGCCATAGTGCATCACCCGGAATGTGTATCGTGTCCATCGCGCTGAATTGGTATCCACTGATAAGGATACCACGAGTCGCGTTGTAGACAACGATGATGTTCGCCTCAGCGTCAGACCCCAATTGTTCCGTTTCGAGTACACGACGCGTTGGTGCGATTGCCACTGCCGTATCCCGCATCCCCCACTGTTGATAAAGCGCGAGACGTGCGTTTGGATCGCGGACCGCCTGGCGGAGACTTCCTACATACGCATCCGCTGTCGTACCAATTGCCCATTGCTCGTAACCGATAACGCGGCGAACGAGGTGCAGCGTGAGCGAATCGGCGTGCAGGCCGAGCGTGATGCCCAGATAGGAGCGGCCACGGTCGCGTACCGGTACATCCTGCATCTCTGTGCTGAATGGCGCGCTCGCAATCCGTTCGGTGATGAGTCGGATTTCTTGCTCGGTCGCTGCCCGGGGATGGGCGATCAGATCGTGAATCAGCGTGTCGGCAGGGTATGGATTATCCATGTCGCACATCATAGCGTGAGTGCGGGTACGATACGACAAGAGTATCCTGCTCCGGGTACACTGGTAACGGCGACCTGCATAACGCAAAGGTAATGGAGCAGGGGCAAATGACAACCAATCCAATACGTGATCTCGGCGTGCTCGAAACCGAAAAGCGCAATCCGGCGACGACCGCGATTGACCGGATGAGTGCATTGGAAATCGCGCGGGTGATGAATGCGGAGGATGCGACGGTAGCGGCCGCTGTGCAGCGCGAACTGCCGCACATTGCCCATGCCATCGAGGGCATTACCGCACGGTTGCGGCAGGGCGGACGGCTGGTGTACATGGGCGCGGGGACCTCCGGCAGACTCGGCGTGCTTGATGCGTCGGAGTGTCCGCCGACGTTCAGCACGCCGCCGGAATTGGTCGTCGGCTGGATTGCGGGCGGGCCGGACGCGCTCATGCGCTCGATCGAGGGCGCAGAGGACAGCGTGGAAGCGGGCCGGGCGGATGCGACGCGGCTTGGTGTTACTGCGGCGGACGCGCTCGTCGGTATCGCCGCCAGTGGCCGGACACCATACGTGCTCGGTGCAGTCACCTATGCGAAAGAGCGGGGTGCGCTGACGGTTGGGCTGGCCTGTAATGCGGGGACACCGCTCGCGCAGGCGACAGACATCATGATCGCCCCGGTCGTCGGGCCGGAAGTGATCGGCGGCTCGACGCGGCTGAAGGCGGGGACGGCGCAGAAAATGGTGCTCAACATGCTCAGTACCGGCGCGATGATCCTGCTTGGCAAAACGTACGGCAACCTGATGGTGGATATGCAGCCGACAAATGACAAACTGCGGCAGCGCGCCGTCGCCATCGTACGGGAGGTGACCGGCCTGCCCGATCAGGAGGCAAAAACTCTGTTGCATGCGTCGGATGGCGACGTGAAGACCGCCATCGTCGCGGCGCTCACCGCTATTGATTCTGCTGCGGCGCGGGATCGGCTCGCGGTGGCAGGCGGTATCGTGCGGGCGGCGCTTGTAGATAGGCGATGAAGATGGGTGTAGTTCCTATCGTTTATGCTGCCCGCTGCCTGCCGTCTGCTGCCCGCTTTCTTGGCGTGGACGGCGGCGCAACGAAGACGCTGGCCGTCATCGTGGACGCGGGCGGGCAGGAGATCGGGCGGGGCATGGCGGGGAGCGGTAATCAGGCTGCTGTCGGGCCGGAGCGAGCGGTGGCGAGCATTCGGCGGGCGGTCGCGGAAGCGGCACGGCATGCTGGATGCAACGAGACGTTCTGCGCCGCGTGGATCGGTCTCGCAGGAGTGGATCGTCCCGGCGACCGCGATCGCCTCCTGCCCCACCTCGACGCGCTGGCAACGGTGGTGCGGCTGACAAACGACGCCGAACTGGCGCTCACCGGGCTGGATGACGCGGTCGGCGTCGCGGTGATCGCAGGAACAGGTTCGATTGCGTTGGGGCGGGATGCGGTGGGCCGGACGGCGCGTTCCGGCGGCTGGGGCCACATCATCGGCGATGAGGGAAGCGGATACGAACTCGGGCGACTGGCGCTGAAAGCGGCGGCACGTGCCTCGGATGGACGCGGGCCACAGACCGCACTCCTCCCCGCGATTCTGACGGAATGGCGGTTATCGCGCCCGGATGCGATGATTGGCCGCGTCTACCCGGACGGCGACAAGGGAGAGATCGCCCGTCTCTCCACGCTCGTCTTCGCGGTGGCGCGGGATGGGGATATTGTGGCGCGGCGGATCGTGCGCGAGGCGGCGAAGGAACTCGCACAGGCGACGCTCGCGGTTGGGGAGATGCTCGACTTCCCGGACGGCAAACTTCCCATTGCGCTTGCCGGAGGGATGCTGATTCACGAGGCGGATTTCCGCGCAATGGTGCTCCGCCGCCTCTGTCGCCGCCCGGTCGGTCCCGTCGTCCTCGTCGCGGAACCCGCATTAAGCGCGGCGCGTGCCGCGATCCATCTGGACCGGCCGCCATCATGAGTACCATGGTTGTGGCTGGCGAACTGCTCATCGGCGCGGAGTTCGTGCGGGGCGCCGTGGTGATCGAGGGCGGTCGGATTGCCCGGATTGTTCATGATGGAAATATCCGGGATGCAGGCTACCGCCGCTATGAAGCAGCCTATATCGCACCGGGCTTCATTGATTTGCAGGTGAATGGCGGCTTCGGTGTCGAAGTGGGCGAGGCCCCAGATGCAATCCGGACGCTTGCCGCACGCTTGCCGGAGACGGGCGTCACCGCGTTCCTACCGACGGTCGTCACTTCGCTGCCGGAGGTGTATCCGAAAGCGATTGCGGCATTCGAGGCAGCCCGTGATGTGCGGGGAGCGCGACCGCTCGGCGTGCACCTTGAGGGACCATTCCTCTCTCCACAACGACATGGCGCGCATCGCCGCGACCTCATCGAGAAGGCTGATCCCCGCTTACTCGACACATTGCTCGAAAGCGATGCGGTGCGCCTTGTTACGCTCGCGCCGGAAAGACCGGACGCACCCGAATTAATGGAGAAACTACGAAAGCGCGATCTCCTTATCAGTCTCGGACATACGAACGCGACCTACGAGCAGTTCGTGGCCGGGATAGATGCGGGCGCGCGGATGGCGACGCATCTCTACAACGCGATGTCTCCCTTCGCGCATCGCGCGCCAGGTGCGATTGGCGCGGCGTTGCTCGATGACCGTATCACGGTCGGTTTGATCGCGGACGGTGTGCATTCTCATCCCGCCAGTCTCCGACTCGCGTTACGCGCGAAGAGTGTGGATCGTATCGCGCTCGTGACGGACATGATGGCGGCAGCCGGGATGCCGCCCGGCACATACGCGCTCGGCGGGCAACAGGTGATAGTGGATCGCGTTTCCGCGCGGCTCGCGGATGGCACGCTCGCCGGGTCACTCCTGACGATGGATCGGGCGGTCTCTCACATGATGTGCTGGACGGATGCGACGATTATAGATGCGTTACGAATGGCAAGCGAGATACCCGCACGGCTTCTTCGCCTCGAACGGATGGGCCGAATCTGCGTGGGGAATGAGGCCGATCTTGTCCTGCTCAACGCAAATCTTCATGTATATATGACGATTATCGCGGGCGAAGTCGTCTACGAGCGGGGTGCGGCATGACGCACAAATGAGGGCATTGTTTGGATTCCTTGCGATTTATGGTTCGATGCGGCGGATCCCCGCAATACGGTCGAACTCTCTGTCGAATGTGACGATTTCATTCATTCCTTCGGCATGCATTACCGCGATATGGTACGCATCCGCGAAGGGAAGATTTCGCTCGATGTAAAGCGCGAACGCGTCGTGGATCCGCCTCTTGCCGGGCATCACGATTCCGGGCAAATCAACGAGGGCGAGGATGCCATCGCGGACGACCGTGCGGGGAATCTTATATTGCTTTTCGAGCAGGTAGACGGTCTCGAAGATCACCGTTGGTTCGGTGCGCACCCGTATATCTCCATCCTCGATGTGTTCGAGGTAGAGGGCGTTTCGTAACTGGTGAAGATGGAGTAGGCTACCTCCGTGATGCGACTCGTCCCCGCACCAAGGAGGCAACCGATGGTTCCTGTCCCGTGTGGCAACACGGCACCAGTCCCGCCCCCATCATACCAACGCGCGCTGCAGAAACAACCGCGCGCCTTGCATCGCTGTGCGCTCACCCTCGTCACTTCCTTGCATCTGCTCGATCTCTGCCGCCTCGCCGTGCGCCTCGCCCATCGTCGCTGCCCGCCCCCTTTGCCCGCTGGCCCCGGCGGCGCTCCGCGCGTCTACGCTGAGGAATCCCTCCTGCTGATCGCCCTGCTGCGCATCCTCTGACGGCTCTCCTTTCAGGATATGCACGACTGGCTCACTGCCTGGCCCGCCCTCGCCTCCGCCTGCGGCTTGCCCGCCCGCCCCGACGGTGCGCTGCGCATCCCCAGCCCGAGCCAGCAATGCAAACGCC
>JALYUS010000259.1 GCA_030853625.1 Chloroflexota bacterium | reverse complement strand
GCCTGAAGGAAGGGAGTGACGATGGCGAGCACTTCGTCCGGGGTGCGACCCTTCGCTACCGCGTCCGGCGCTGCCACCATCCCTGCCATGTCCCGGAAGATCGAGGCGTGCTCCCCTTCCACCGCGTGGATCGTCAACGCCGCCGTCAGCAATCCCGGATCCTTCAGGTAGCCTGCCGCCCCCAGATAGGCCGATGCTCCGACGTCTTCCACCATCGCCACCACTGCCACCAACTGATCCCGATTCGTGATCGGCCCCGCTGCCGCAAAGTTGTACGATCCCGGCACCGGCACCGGCGTCCCGCCCAGCTTGCCGATCACCCCGGTCAGCGTGTCCACGTGCTGCTGCTCCTGCATCCCGAATGTCGTCAAATACTGCTGCTCCACCCCCGTCAAGAGGTTCGCCCCGATCAGCACCTTGTACAAGGCCGCCTCGAAGTGTTCCAGCGTCAGGGCGTAGTTCAGTACGTCAATGTCATTGTTGAACGTCACCATCGTCGTTTCGCGCTCCCTTCTGTCTCGTCTTCATCACGTCCTGCCGCTCAGGCGCCGAGGATCGGCCCCGCTGCCGCCAGCACCATGTCCGGCGTCAAGGCCTTCTCAAACGCACTCGGCACCGGCGCCATGCCGTCCTGTCGTCGCAGAATCGCTGTGTGCCGCGCTTCCACCTGCTGGATGCCGCCCGCCACGGTCAGGATGCCCTTGTCCTTGATGTACTGCCCCGCGCCGGTGTAGGCGCCGACTCCCGTCTCTTCCAGCACGCGCAGGAAGTCAATGATCGTGTGCTCGTCGCTGTAGGCGGGGAAGTTGTAGTGTGCCTGCTCGGCGACCGGCGTCTTGCCCGCCTGCTGCAACGCGCCGGTGATCAAGACGACATGCTGGTGCTCCTGATCGCCAAACATCTGGGCATAGGTCTGGTTCTTGCCGGTCAACTTGCCGCTGGCGATTGCCTGGCGGTAGGCGACATCCTCGAGGTGCTCGAGGGTGAGGGCAAAGTTGAGGATGGCGAAGTCATCGGGAAGGTTGGCGGCGAGGGACTGCGCCTCGAAGAGGGCGATGCCGCTGAGGGGCGCTGCGACGAGGGCCGCGGCACCGAGGACGCCTTTGAGGACGGCACGACGCGAGAGTTCCGCATGCACGATGCGTAAAATACGATCTTCCACGATCTGGTTGCTCCTTCCTCACGCTGAGGACTACCACTGCGATGGCGGACCGCTGTCAGCCCGTCGTTGAGACCCTAACCGAAAGTACGCAATCATTCCCTGTTCGGATCAGTCGCGCACCGGGCGATCCCGCACCCTACCCGACTCCTTTCCAGAATCAATTAACACACCGAGAGGAAAGCCCTGCAATCTCTTCGCAAGAATAGTGCCAAGTCACTACCTTCACGCGATCATATCGCCGATTCTGGGTCCTCGCAACCGAGAGGCGTCAGTTCAGTATAATAGATGGGCGGATTCTTTGGCGCGGCGGTATGATAGTACGAGTGATCCATGCACGCGGGTTTTCCGTACGGTGAGGAAGAGAGTAGTGGTGGCGGACGACAATACGGATCAGAGCGTAGACGCTGCGATTCTTCGTCAGATTGCGGATCGCGACCCGCGCGGAATCGAACTACTCTATGACCGCTATGGTGGGGTGGCCTTCGCGCTCGCCTACCGTTTGCTTGGGGAACGCGGAAGCGCGGAGGATGTTGTTCAGGAATCATTCCTCAATGTCTGGCGGCAGGGTGCGACCTACGATACACGTCGCGGGACGGTGCGCACCTGGTTGCTGACGATCGTTCATCACCGCGCGATTGATCAGATGCGCAGTATGCGGTCGAAAGCGGGCGCGGACACCGTCATTGACGATGCATTGCCGCTCCCCGCCAAAGAGGATACATGGACGGAAGTGGCGCAGAGTCTGGAACACGAGCGGATACGGTTAGCGATGGCGACCTTACCCCCGGAGCAACGACAGGTGGTTGATTTGGCATACTATGGTGGATTCACGCATACCGAAATCGCCCAACGGATCGGTATCCCGCTGGGGACCGTCAAAGGGCGCATGCGTCTGGCGCTCGACAAGTTGCGCGATTTGCTCCATGTACCGGACGCTGTGGATGAGGGAATGGGGCGCGTGCGGTGACGGCCTCGGAGAATACCCGTCCACCGGGAACGCCGGGAACGGATGCGACACACCCATCCGACCTGTTTGCGGCGCATGCGCTCCACGCACTTTCTCCCGAGGAAGAAGGGACCGTCGAGCGGTATCTCGCCGCGCATCCGGATGCGATGAATGAAGTGGTAGCATTGAAAGAGGCGGCGGCGATGCTCCCGTACAGCGTTCCTTCCCTCGCACCAAGCCCTGAATTGCGCGTGCGGGTAATGGCCACGGTCTATCAAGAGGCGCTGACCGAGGTCGGCGAGCGTCCCCGCGACGCGAGACCCATCTCCCTTGATCGCGCCCGCGCTCGGCGGCAGGGTGGCGTCATCTGGCCGTTCGCGGCGGTCATTTTGCTCGTACTCAGCATCGGGTTTGGCGGTTGGGCCGCCGCACTGAACAAGGACCTGACCGGCAAGAATCGGGTGATCGCCACGCAGAGCAGCGCAATCGCCGCTGCGGGAATGACGCGGCCAATCGCAGGCACAACGCCAAATGCCGCCACGCGGGGCGAACTGCTCCGACTCGCGAGCGATCAGGCCGCCGTCCTGACGATCAACGGGTTGCCGTCGCTCGCGAGCGGGAAGGTCTATGAAGTCTGGTTCGTCGCCGGCGCTGCTCCCGTCGGCGCGGGTCTCTTCTCGCCGAACCCGGACGGCTCGTGGAGTGGCATCGTTCATGGCGATGTGACGAACGCACAGGCGATTGCCATCAGTGTCGAACCGGCGGGTGGCAGCCCCGCCCCCACCGGCACGATTGTCGCGAAGGGTACGCTCTAATCAGCAATGAGCAATGAGCAACGAGCAATGAGTGGGTTTCGATCCCTTCTCATTGCTCATTGCTCGTTGCTCGTTGCTCGTTGCTCATTGCTCGGCGTTGACGGGGGTTTCCTCGAGTTCGCTCGCGCCCTCGCTGACGAGTTCCGCTCCTGCTTCCGCGTCCGGCGGGCGCTGGAGGATGATCTTGCGATACGACTCCGCGAAGGCGACGCCGTGCTTTTTGCCGGTCTCTTCCGTCCAGCGGCGCACAAATGGCTCGACATCCTTGATGTCGAACTGGCTCTTGTGCTCTGCCAGCGCGGCGATCTTGGCGTCCATCGCTTCGGTGACATCCACAAACGTCGTGCCGCCGCCCCACTCTTCGATCCAGACTTCCTTGACTTTGTGCGTCTCCCACCCTTCAGCGAGCAATTCGGGGTAGAAATTGAAGTTGTCCGCCGCCGGGAAGATGCCGTAGAGCGCCGCCTCCGCCGCCGCGCGGTGATCCGGGTGATTGATATAGGAGTCGCCACCGAAGCGGTTGTCCGGGTCGCCGGTGATGATGATGTCCGGCTTGTACTGGCGAATCACGCGGGCAATATCGCGCCGGAGGGCAATCGTCGGTTGGAGGACGCCATCCTCGTAGCCGAGGTTGACGACATGCGTGACGCCGAGGACGTGTGCGGCCTGCGCCTGCTCCTCGGTGCGCATGGCGACGAGTTGCTCCGGCGTGATCGCGCGGTCATCGTTGCCCTTCGAGCCATCCGTAACGATGACCATCGTGATCTCCGTGCCCTGGCGCGCCCAGGTCGCCAGCGTGCCGCCGCAGCCGAACTCGGCGTCGTCCGGGTGGGCGAGAATGGTCATTGCGCGGCCCGGCGCGGTGGTGTTGGGCGCGGATACGGGGGTGTCGGCCATGCGGGTCTCCTTCTCTGATCGGTGATGCGTTCTGTTCCCATCTCTTGTCACTAACGTGCATAGCCTATCATAGGACGTATGCATTCTCGGCATGCCGGGGAATCCTAACCCCCCAGCCCCCTTCCCTCGCAGGGAAGGGGGAGCCAGCCTCCATGAGACCGGAGTGTTTGGGGTCAGGCACGGCATTGCAGCGAGTCACCCCTTCCCTACGAGGGAAGGGGCCGGGGGTTAGGATGCTCTGCTCAGTGGTATCATTGGCAGGAGTGCGCAACGTGGCGCCGCCAATCCGTCCGCACGATGGACCATAGAGGAGTGAGAGATGACCCCGACCGCCGCTCCGACCGCCTCCCCCACACCGGCAACCGCTACTGCCGCTAGGGCGCCGACGCGCCGCCAGTATGTTCGCTTCGCCTTTTATCGCGTTGACCCGGCATGGCGCCGCCTGCCCGAGGCCGACCGGGCGCGCGGACACGCCGAATTCCTCGCGCTGATTGACGCGACAACCCCGACGATGCTCCTGCGTTCGTACTCCTGCGTCGGGTTGCGGGCGGACGCAGATTTCCTCTTATGGCAGGTCTCGTACGAACTGGATGACTTCCAGACCTTCGCCGCGAAACTGAACGGCACGGGCTTTGGCCGCTACCTGACGACGCCCTACGCCTACCTCTCGATGACGCGCCGCTCGCAGTACGTGGACCCGAAGGAGAGCGGTAGCGAGTCGAACCGCCTGACGATCGAGCCGGGTGGCCGGAAGTACCTCTTTGTCTATCCCTTTGTGAAGACGCGCGCGTGGTTCGCGCTCGCGCTCGACACGCGGCAGACGATGATGCGCGAGCATATCGAGGTCGGCCAGGGGTATCCGTCGGTGAAACTGAACACTACCTACTCCTTTGGCCTCGACGATCAGGAATGGGTCGTCGCCTTCGAGAGCGACTACCCGCAGGACTTCCTCGATCTCGTCGCCGCCTTGCGGGAGACCGAGGCAAGCGCCTACACCCTTCGCGATACCCCAATGATGACCTGCCGCGCTCTCGACATCCGCGACATCTTGCCGCAATTGGGATGACCTAACCCCCGGCCCCTTCCGTTCCTCGGCGTGGGAAGGGGAGTGACCTTCTAAAATACCAGGGCGTTATGTGGAATGCCTCGGTATCGCGATGAGTCACCCCTTCCTCGCGGGAAGGGGCCGGGGGTTAGGTTTCCCTCATTGCTGACAGCGGCATCAATCTTGCGCAAGCCTGCCAGGTAATGACTGGCGCGTGAGCGGGAGCACTACGTGTCGCGTCGCAGGGTGGGAAGGGAAGTAGCGCGTGGTTTCTGTATTGCCGACGCATGTCGCGGGGCTGGATGAAATTCTTGGTGGGGGTATTCCCCTTCGCTCGATGATCCTGATCCTCGGCAGGCCGGGGGCAGGGAAGACGATTCTCGCCGAACAGATCGCGATTGAGCAGGCGCGGCGGGGAAAACGTGTCCTGATCCTGACCGCGCTCTCCGAATCGCACGAGCAATTGCTGACCTCACTGCGCCAATTCTCGTTTTTTGACGAGGCGCTCGTCGGTGACCGGATACGTTTCCTCAGTATCCAGACATTGCTGCAAGACGGGCTGGAGGCAACGGCGGATGCAATTGTCGAGATGGTCCGCACGCATGATTCCTCATTCGTCGTCCTCGATGGCTTCCGCGGCATTGCGGGGTTCGCGAACTCGGACAGCGAGGTGCGGCTTTTCCTGTATGAAGTACGGATGCGCCTTGCACTGCTCGAAGTAACAAGCCTCGTGACCCTGGAAGCCAATCCCGACCAGGAGAGTGATTCCGGC
>JALYUS010000653.1 GCA_030853625.1 Chloroflexota bacterium | reverse complement strand
AGCCGCTTTCACCCGTACTCAGCGAACAATATCGCCTTAATCCTCGCCCAGCGTCCGGACTCAACGAAGGTGATGGGCTACGGGAACAAGGCGGGCACGACGGGCTGGAAGAGCATGGGACGCCAGGTGCGCAAGGGCGAGCAGGGCATTCGCATCATCCGCCCGATGCACCAGACGATCCGCGACGCGGAGGACGACACAGCGGAGCCGAGCAGGGTGCTGCGCGGCTTCACGGCTGCCACCGTCTTCGATGTCTCCCAGACGGAGGGGAAGCCCCTGCCCCACGAGCCACGCCCGGCGGACCTCACGCAGGACGAGGTGCTCGCCTCCCTCGCACTGAAGATCAAACTCCTCCGCTTCCTCGATGCGCGGCAGGTACGAGTCGTCCGCGACCACGACGGGACACAGCGCGGCTCGTGGAACCCGGAGAAGCGGGAGATTGGCATCCGTGCCGACCTGACGGGCGTGCAGGAACTGAAGACGCTGACCCACGAGACGGCACACCTGCTTGCGGATCATCGGCGCGAGGGCATCGCCATGGTGGATGCCGAGACGGTGGCGGAGTCAGTCGCCTTCGTCGTCCTCGATCACGAAGGCATCGACACAAGCGCCTACAGCGTTCCCTACATCGCCGGGTGGGCGCGCGACCCGGCCGTGGTGCAGCGCAACCTCGATGCGGTACGAACGCTCAGCCACGTCCTCTTGACGGCCTTGGGGGATCAGTGCCCGCCCGATGAGGATGATGAAGGGGCGGCGCGATGAGCGAGCGCTTCCGATATGTGCCGCCCGAGGAACGGGGCGAGCGGCCCTTGCCCAAGACGGCGGACTTCCGCTACGCCTACCGGGGGTACTACGACGACGGGGGGATCTGCCGGGTGCGACTCTTCCGGGATCTGCGGCGTCCGCCGGTAATGCTCGTCAGCCAATTGGAAGAAAATCGGAACACATCAATTACAAATATGGCAGAATATATCGGCGCAGAGATTGGTGCGAAACACTTTCCGGAGCGGTTTGAGGCCCGCGACCCCTTCCTCTTTCTCGAGCACTACCGCTACCCGGAGGAGAAGGATCCGACGCTCCGGGAGATCTGGAGCAAAGTACGCTTCGACTCCTACACGCCCCGCCTCGTGACCCTGGGCGGGGTGATGCGGACGAAACTGGGCACACCGCGCTGGACCTATCTACCGCCCATGGAGGTGGCAGGACTGATCGGGCTGACGGAGATGGCCGACCGAGGAGAGGAGGGGCGGCAATGAGTGGCGTGCGCGTGCGAACGATCCGTCTCTCCTTCAATCGCGAGGAATGGCGGCGTAAGCGAGACGCCCGCCGCGTGCTGTTGGAGAAAGTGCGGGCGCGGCGACGGGCGGCAATGTCGCAGCGGCCCAAGAGCGACGCGGACGACCAATAGATTGCCATTGCCTTGGTATGCTATAATTGGGACGTGTCGGAAAGGGAACAAAGCATGCATGTACAACCGCGAGACTATAAAGTGAACCCAGACAGTGAGACCGCACGTCTGCTCAGAGAAGCGGCGGCCTCCCGTGCGCCGATTCGTGTGGACACCGGCGAGACGGTCTATCGCGTCGATGCTGCGGAGACCAAGAAGCCGTACGATCCCGAGCGGATGATTCAGGCGATCTATGCTACCGCCGGCATCCTCAAGCGTGCCGGGGTGGATGCTGAGCAACTCGAACGGGATATCTACGACGACCGGACGCAACACAGCCGCGGCCGTCCCGCCGAGTGATGCACTACCTGCTTGACGCCAACATCATCATTCGCTCGCTCAATGGCGACCCAGATACCATTCAGTTGCTTGTGACGCTGGCGCGGCAGTCGGACGATTCCATCTGTGTCAGTACGGTGACGCAGATGGAAGTGTGGGAAGGGGTGCATCGGGCCGCCGATCCGGCGATGATGGAGCAGGAATATGAGCGCTTCTTTGCCGATCTGGCGATCCTTCCCTTCGACAGCGACATTGCCAAATGCGCGGCGAAACTCCGGTACGACCTCAGACAGCAGAGCATCCGGACCCGCGAGCGAGCCATTGATCTCCAGGTTGCCGCGACCGCCCTCTTTCACGGCTTGGCACTGGTGACGTACAACACGCAAGACTTCGACGACATCCCCGGCCTGAACCTGTACCGGATATAAGGGAACGACGATGCACACCGACGCGATCATCACCCTCCACCCCGACGACGAACTCGCTAAGCGATTGGAAGAAGCGGCGGGGCAGCCCGTCGTGATCGCGCACAACGGGGTGCGCTATCGGATTGAGTCGGAGGACCCCTGCGCGTTCTATGATCCTGAGAAGATGCGGGCGGCGATCCACGCCAGCGCCGGCGCGTGGCAGGGCGT
>JALYUS010000640.1 GCA_030853625.1 Chloroflexota bacterium | reverse complement strand
GTTGCAGGCAGAGCGGCAGCGTGAGGAAGACGAGGCGAAACAGAAGCAGCACGCGCGCGGTAAACGCACGGCGCGCGAGCGGATACTCGCGCTGCTCGACGAGGGCACCTTCAGCGAACTCGACCCGTACGCGGTGCATCGTTCTGAGCACTTCACGATGCCAGAGCGACATCCGCTCGGTGATGGCGTCGTCACGGGCTTTGGCCTACTCGACGGGCGGCCCGTCTGCATCTTCTCGCAGGATTTCACAGTCTACGGCGGCTCCTTAGGCGAAGTTTTCGCCGAGAAAGTCGTCAAGATCATGGACAAGGCGCGAGCAGCGGGCGTACCGATGATCGGCATTAACGACAGTGCGGGCGCGCGGATTCAGGAGGGCGTCGAGGGGCTGGAAGGATACGGCGCGGTCTTCTACCGCAATGTGCAATGCTCCGGTATCATCCCGCAGGTCTCGATCATCGCCGGGCCGTGCGCGGGCGGCGCGGTCTACTCGCCCGCGATGACCGATCTCGTCGTGATGGTGGATGGTATTTCCCAGATGTTTATCACCGGCCCGGATGTCATCAAGACCGTGACGGGCGAGGATGTCACGCACGAATCGCTCGGTGGCGCGCACACGCACGCGACCGAGAGTGGCGTCGCGCAACTCGTCGCCGTGGACGAGGATCACAGCGTTGATCTCGTCCGCGCCTTCCTATCCTATCTGCCCTCCAACAATAAAGAGCAACCGCCGCACATCACGCCGACCGACGATCCGCAGCGCGCCGATCCCGAACTGGACGATCTCGTGCCGGAGCAGCGTACCAAGCCATACGATATGCGCGGCATCATCCGGCGGATCGTGGATACGGAGTCGTTCTTCGAGTTGCAGCCGGAGTTCGCGCCGAATATCCTGACGGGATTTGCCCGGCTCGATGGCTATGCGGTCGGCGTCGTCGCGAACCAGCCGATGCATCTGGCGGGCACGCTGGACATCCTCGCGTCGGAGAAGGCGGCGCGCTTCGTCCGCCTTTGCGATGCCTTCAACGTGCCGCTCGTCACCTTCGAGGATGTGCCCGGCTTCCTGCCCGGCACCGATCAGGAGTACGGCGGCATCATTCGGCACGGTTCCAAACTGCTCTACGCCTACTGCGAGGCGACGGTGCCGAAGGTAACGGTCATTACGCGGAAAGCGTACGGCGGCGCGTACGTTGTCATGTGCTCCAAGAGCGTCGGCGCGGACCTCAACCTCGCCTGGCCGACGGCGGAAGTCGCCGTGATGGGGCCGGAAGCGGCGGTCGCCGTGATCGCGCGGCGGGAGATCGCGGCGGCCTCTGACCCGGCGGAAAAGCGCGCCGCACTCGTCGCGGATTACGAGGAGCGGTTCGCCAACCCCTTCGCCGTCGCCGCCCGCGGCTACGTGGACGACGTCATTCAGCCGCGCGAAACCCGCTTCCGCTTGATTCAGTCCCTCGCCCTCCTACGTAACAAACAACGCCCGTGGCCGGAACGTCGGCACGGCAATATCCCGCTGTAGGGGTGTGAAATGCCAAGAGGGCCAACGTTTCGGTGTGACACACCACATGGAGGATGACCAATGGCTCTGCCAATGCCGCATGATCGTTTTACCGTCGCCGAGTACGAGCGGATGATTGCAGGTGGCATCCTGACTGAGGATGATCGCGTCGAATTAATCGAAGGGGAGATCATCGCTATGAGTCCGGTCGGTTCGCGCCATTTCGAGTGTGTGACCAACCTTCTCGAACTCATCATTGGTCGGAAGCCGGACACCGTCCGCGTGACGATGCAGAACCCGATCCGCCTTCTCGATGAGAGTGAACCGGAACCCGATCTGACGATCATGCGGGCAAAGCGCTATTGGCGAAGAATCCCGACGGTGGCGGACGTGCTGATCGTGATCGAAGTATCGGACAGTACCCGCAACTACGACTACGGTACGAAGATGCCACTCTATGCGCGTGCGGGCGTTCCGGAATTGTGGATCGTGGACCTGATGACTGATCGCGTCGAGCGCTATACCGAGCCGGACATGAGTACATATCAGCAGATACACCACTTCGAGCGGGGCAGCATCATTGAGTCAGCAGCCGTACCGGAACTTGCCATCCCGGTTGATAGTATCCTGGAGCCACCCGACGACGATGATCCCTCCTGAAAGAGAGCAATAGCACTATCCGTTTTAGGGTGAAGGTTACGACACAAACGTCGTGGGAGGATGACAAATGGCGATGCTCATGCCGCATCACCGTTTCACGGTAGACGAATACGAGCAGATGGTCGAAGTCGGCATCCTCACTGAGAATGATCGCGTCGAGTTGATTCACGGGGAGATCATCACCATGAGCCCGATTGGCCCGCGCCATGTTGATAGCGTCGCTATCCTGAGCCGACTGCTTACATTCGCGGCACCTGACGATGTGCTCGTATTGGTGCAAAGTCCGATTCGTCTTCCCAATACAACCGAGCCGGAACCCGACATTGCGCTCGTTCGCTTCGCCCGTTATCGCCGCAGGCTCCCTGAACCGGACGACGTGTTCGCCCTCATCGAAGTGTCCGATACAACGCGAGACTACGACCGCAACACGAAACTGCCGCTGTATGCGGCGGCGGGCATCCCCGAAGCGTGGCTGGTGGACATTGCGGCGGAGCGGATCGAGCGGCACACTGAGCCGGCGAAAGACGGATACCAACTGATCAGACACTTCGGTCGCGGGACGGTCGTGGAGTCGGTGGCGATTCCGACACTCGCGATCCCGGTGGACGAGGTATTGGGCAGTGATGAATGAAGCATGATTTCGCGAGCGTGAATGGTGTCCGGTTGCAGTATGTCACGGACGGTGCGAATGACGCGGAAACGCTCGTGCTGCTGCATGGATTTCCGCAGAGTTGGGTGATGTGGCGGCGCGTCTGGCCCACGTTGGCGGAACGGCATCGGGTGATCGCCGTTGATCTGCGGGGGTATGGGGATTCGGAGAAGCCTGCGGGTATCGAAGGATACGATAAGGGGACGATGGCGGCGGATATTCACGCGCTTGTCCGGCATCTTGGATTGGGACGCTTTGTGCTGATTGGGCACGACCGGGGCGGGCGGGTGGCGCGGCGATACGCGCTCGATTATCCCGAAGACCTGGCGGGCGTGGCGCTCCTCGATATTTTGCCGGTGGAGTACGTCTACGACCACTATACCGCCGCCGAGATTGCGCAGCGGTATTGGCACTGGGTCTTTCATCTCGTGCCGGAGTTGCCTGAGCAACTGATCGCCGGGCACGAAGTCGAATATCTCGAACGATTCTTCATGCGGACGCCGGGGTTACTCGAAGGGATGCGCGCGGACGGGGCGTGGGAGGCGTACCGCGATGCCTTCCTGCAACCCGGCGCGGTCGCGGCGGCATTGAATGATTATCGGGCAATCTACGCGGTGGATGTACCCCGCTATCGCGCCGCGCGGGCAGCGGGAACGCGCGTCACCGTGCCAATGCTCCTCTTGTGGGGCGAGAATGGCAATCTCGCTGAACGGCCTGTGCTCGATGTTTGGCGTGCTGTCGCGGACAATGTGCGGGGATTCGCGATCCCCAATTGTGGCCACTATTTGCCCGAAGAGCAGCCCGAAATCGTTCAGGAGCAACTGCTGGCATTTGCCCGCGCCCGCTTCGATGCGCCATAATCGCCCGAAGGAGTGGAATGGGGTGCGTGTGTCAACCGTCCTGATCGCAAATCGTGGTGAAATTGCCTGCCGGATCATCCGGGCCTGCCGCGCGCTCGGCCTGACG
>JALYUS010000636.1 GCA_030853625.1 Chloroflexota bacterium | reverse complement strand
CCCCGCATCCCGCGCGCGCGCGGGATCAATAAAGGGATCGGCGACGATGACGCGCATGCCGAACGCCTGCCCAAGTTTCGCCACATGACGCCCGATGTTCCCGAAGCCGATCAAACCGAGCGTTTTGCGGTACAACTCGACTCCGGTGAGGCGGGCGCGGATACGCGCCGACTCCGATCCAGGCGGCAACCGCCAGATGACATCCCGTTCGTGATCGTCGGGATCGGGGTGCGTGATGACGCGTGCGGTGACGAGCTGGTATCCATCCGTCACGTGCCGGGCGATGGCGAGCATCAGGGCGAAGGTGTACTCCGCGACGGCGTGGTCCGTGCGGCCAACCGTGTACAGGACGGGAATGCCCCGCTCCGTCGCCGCCGCGATGCTGATGTTCGCCTCCGGGCCACCCCGGATCGAGGAGATCAGTGCGAGGTCGGGACAGGCGTCCATCACCGCCTCGGTTACCTGTTCGTAGCCGACGATCAAGATCGGGATGCCCGCCAGTTCGCGGATTAACTCGTTGGGATCGATCGACCGCTGATGAACGAGCGCACCTCCCGGGACGAGCTCCAACGTTTCGTGTAAGCGCCTGAGTGCTGCCTCTTCCAAATAGGCGGTAATCAGTGCCTGCATCGCATCCTCACTTTCCCAATTAACCCTTCACTCCACCCATCGTGAGGCCACGCACGAGGAAGCGCTGTCCGAACAGGGTGAAGAGATAGGCGGGGATCAGGCCGATGACGACTGCCCCCGCCGCCACCCCGAAGTCCTCCTGCGTCGGGGAGACCAAGGCAGCGGTAAAGAACGCCATGATCGTGCGGGTCTCCGATCGCGTGAGGACGATCGCGATCAGTAAGTCGTTCCAGGTGAAGACGAAGACAAGGAGCGCGACGACGAAAATGCCCCCGGATAGGATCGGCAACACGATCTTGAGGATGCTCTTGACCTCGGAGCAGCCATCGATCATTGCCGCATCCTGGATCTCCTGGGGGAAATCCTGGAAGAAGCCCAGCAGGATCCAGATGGCGAACGGCGTCAGGAAAAGCGCGTACGCGATGATGATGCCGTGGTATGTGTTGATGAGATGCAGCGAGCGAGCGATCAGGAAGAGGGGGATGACGATCGCCACGGCGGGCAGCATGCGCTGGCTGATGATCCAGAACGACAACGCGTCGCCGCCGATCTTGTACCGCCCGATCGCGTAGGCAACGGGAATGGAAAGGAGGAGGACGACTGCGGTATTGATGACCGAGATAATGATACTGTTCTTGACCGCCGTGCCCACCTCGTATTCCGTGAACATCAGCCGATAATGGTCGAAGGTCGGGTGCGTGGGGATCCAGCGGGGCGGGTAACTGAAGTACTCGACCGGGTTCTTAAACGACGTCGAGACGATCCAGAGCGTCGGGAAGAGATAAAAGAGCACGATGAGGATGATCGCGGTATAAAACAGGATGTGCCGGACATACTTGAAGGTCCGTGCGGCCGTCATGCCCTCCCCTCCTTGCTGGTGATCTGGAGGAAGACCTTCGCGAAGGCGATGGTCACGATGCACAAGAGCCAGGCCATCGCGGCGGCGTACCCGACGCGGAAGTTCTGTAACCCCTGCGTGTAGACATAGTAGCTGATCGTCTGCGTCTGCGTCCCCGGACCGCCCTTCGTCATGATGAAGATGAAGTCGAAGATCCGGCTGAGATCGATGGCGCGCAGTAGGAGTCCGAGCACGATCACCGGTTTGAGCAGCGGCAAGGTAATCCCCGTGAAGACTTGCCACGCGTTCGCGCCATCGACCCGTGCGGCCTCGAAAAGGTCATCCGGGATGCCCTGGAGCCCCGCGAGCAGGAGGAGCATAAAGAAGGGCGAGGCATGCCACATGTCCACAAAGACCATGGATGGGCGCGCGAGGTTGATCGACCCGAGCCAGTCGATTTGCTGCTGATGGCCGGTGAGACGCGAGAGGATGTCATTGATCGGCCCATACTTCGGCGCATAGAGCAACCGGAACGACATCCCGGCAGCGGTCGCCGAGATCATCACGGGAGTGGAAATCAGGCTGACCGCGAGCGCGCGACCGCGGAACGGCCGATTCAGGAAGAGCGCCAGCGCCAAACCGAGGGAGAATTCCAGCACGAGGGCGGGAACGGCAATCCACATCGTCTGGCCGAGCGAGCGCCAGAAGAGCGGGTCGTGCAGGGCTTCCCTGTAATTCGCCAGCCCCGCCCACGTCCAATTCGGGTTGAACTGCAGGTCGTAGCGCGTGAAGCTGACGACGAGCGCGTAGACGAGCAGGAAGAACGTGCCGACGAAGAGGAAGAGCCCCGTCGGCAGGACGAAGAGGTACGGACGCCAACGGCGGATGCCCGTCCCTCTCCTCGTTGCGGCGACCTGTGCGGGAGTATAGGCGGCCCGTTGCGTCCGCTGCGCCATGACGACGGTTCCTTTCCCTACGTGATCGGCTTATACTCCAAACCCTGTGCCTTCATCGCCGTGTACGCCTGGTTCCATGCGGCGGTCTGCTTCTGCTTGCCGACGCGATCGCTGATCTTGTTCCAGGCGTCGGCGGCCGTGTTGAGGGCGTCCGCCGTCGGCTTCACTTTGGTGATCGCCTGGGAGAGCGCATCGTTGAGCGGCGTGTAGTACGCGGATGATCCCGGCACCTGGAGATCTGGGAACCCGATCGGGAGCGACGCCTTAATTGTATCGACATACGGCTTGCTATACCGGGTAATGAACTGATCGTTGACGAGGACGGAGGCGCGGTATGCGTCGATCCCCGTTTCCGGATCGAGGCAGAAGTGCAGGTGGACTTCGGGTTGGCTGTAGAACCAGACCACGTATGACGCGGCGTCTTTCTGTTTGCCGTACTTGGGGATGCCGAGCGACCAGCCCGTCGGGAGCGCGGGATGAACCAATGTTTTTCCATTGACGACCGCCCCCGGGGTGACAGCAAACCCGATTTTACCGACAACGGCGGACTTTTTCGGATCGGTCACGACACGCCCCGTGGAACTCCAGTTCACGGAGAGTGCGACATCACTCTTCGTCAGCGCGTTCTCCGTCTCCTGATAACCGAAGTTGTTCGAGCCAGGCGGCATAAATGCCGCGACTTTCACGAGGTTATCGGTGGCGAGTACCGCATTCTTGCTGTTGATGAGCGGGTTGAGCGATTCATCAAAGTACACGCCGCCGTAGGCACCGAGTCGGTTCTGCCACCACCAGTTCGGACCGCCGAGTCCCTCCGCCGTACCGTAGCCTTTCTGGCCATCTTTTCGCCAGGGAGTTTCGGTAAAGAACTGCGCGAGCGAAGCATAATCGTCCCATGTCACGGGGGCAGCGAGGTCCTTTCCCGTCGTGTCCTTGTACTGCTTGACGAGAGCCGTGGTCTCAAACGCGTCCCGGTTGTAGTACATCATATGCAGATCGCCGTCGAACGAGACCGCGAGCATTGTCCCGCCCCACGTCGTGTACACGTTGCGGAAGACCGGCATGATATCATCGAGTTTGAGGTCGAAGCCGTTCTTGTCCATGATCGGCTTGATCGGCTCGAGATGGGGCGCATAGTCGGGGAGCTGGAACGGCAGGAACATCGTAACGTCGTAACTCGTGGATTGGGTCGTGTACTCCGTGATGTTCCGCTGGAAGAGGTCGGTGCCGGGCACCACGTCGATGTTGAGTTTGAGGTTGCCTTCCTTCTCAATTTGATCCCGGAATTGGCGGAGCGCGTACGCGTAGTACTCGGTGGAGGCGGCGATTTTGATCGTCGCGCCGTTGAAGTTCTTCTTGACGGCGGGGGCGGCGACGGTCGCGGGAACGAACGTTGAGGTGGGTTGCGCGGCGGCCAGTGTTGAGGCCGCACCGATGACTGTGGCGGTGGGAGCACCGCCGGCAGCTGGCGAGACAGCGGCACTCGCCGGCGTTGCGCCCGTCGCGGCGGTCGCCGCTTTCGCCGCGGGGGTATTGGTCGCCGTACCGCCGCCACATGCCTGGAGTACTGCCGCCGCAGCGGCGGTGCCTGCCGCAGTACCGGCAGCGCGAATGAAGGACCGGCGTGTCATGCGTACGCCTACGTTCGTGTCCACAGATCTCCTCCTTGTGTTGGATCGACCCGATCGATGATCAGAGAACGGCGTGCCCCGAATGCTCCTCGCTCTCCTTTCCTTTTTCCTCTCCCGGCGGGGCATGCGCGAGTACTGCCTCGGCGGTAGGAGC
>JALYUS010000627.1 GCA_030853625.1 Chloroflexota bacterium | reverse complement strand
TGAGGCGGCGGTGCCACCGGACAACAACGCGGCGGAGCGGGCATTGCGGCACCTCGTAACGAGCCGGAAGATCAGTGGAGGGACGCGCTCAACGGCGGGCAGTGCGACGAAGATGACGCTCGCCTCGATGTTCGGGACATGGCGAGTGCGGGGAGAGAACCCGTTCACCGCCTGTCGCGCGCTTCTCGTTTCCCCTCAACCCTGAACAGATACATTTGTGCCGCGCCACCAGTCAGCGGTAAGGATCAGCGGGGCATTGTATGCCGCGCCGCATTCCCAGCCCCTCTCCTTTGCTTGGCAGCAAAGGAGAGGGGCTGGGGGGTGAGGTTTTTCAGTCATGCACGACTTCAGCGACTCGCTCGCGCTCGATCGGCAGTGGTTGCTGCGTGCCCTCGCGCGGGGTTGTGGCGGCGGCATGGACGAACGCCAAAAAGAGCGGATGGGGCCGCGTCGGGCGTGAGAGGAATTCGGGGTGAAACTGCACGCCGACGAACCACGGGTGATCCACGCGCTCCATGATCTCGACCAGCCGTTCGTCCGGCGATGTCCCAGAGACGATCAAGCCGTACTCCGCGAGAATTGGCCGATACTCATTGTTGATCTCATACCGATGGCGGTGGCGCTCCATGACGAACTCCGCGCCGTATGCCGACGCCGCCTTAGTGCCGGGTATGAGATGGCAGGGCCAGTGCCCAAGCCGCATCGTGCCGCCCATATCAACGACGGATCGCTGATCGGACATCAGATGGACGACCGGGTTCGGCGTGATCGGGTCAATCTCAACACTGTTCGCACCGTCCAGCCCGGCGAGATGGCGCGCGGTCTCTGCCACCGCCATCTGCATGCCGTAGCAGATACCGAAGAAAGGGATGTCATGCTCGCGGGCGTAGCGCGCCGCGATGACCTTACCTTCCGTCCCGCGCGGCCCGAAACCGGGCGCGACGACGATGCCGGAGACGTTGCGGAAGAAGGGTTCGGGGTCCTGCTGCTCCAGTTCCTCCGAGTTCACCCATTCGATCTCTACGGCGAGGTCCTGCGCGAGCGCCGCATGCTGCAATGCCTCGGCGATCGAGATGTACGAATCCTTCAGGCCGACGTATTTGCCGACGAGCGCGACACGCACGGTCTGTCGGGGTTGCCGGTTGCGCTCCACAAGCCCTCGCCACATCGTTAGATCAACGGGGAGCGCGGGCAATTGCAGCGCCTCGACGATGTACGCGCCCAACCCCGCCTCTTCGAGGACCAGCGGTACTTCATAAATGCTGTCAACCGTCGTCAGGGGGATCACTGCCCGCTCTTCAACGTCGCCAAAGAGGGCGACTTTCTCCTTGACCTCATCGGGTACAAGGTAATCCGAGCGGCAGATGATGATGTCCGGATTGATGCCGATGGAACGTAATTCCTTGACGGAGTGCTGCGTCGGCTTCGTCTTCAGTTCGCCCGTCGCGCCGACCTTCGGGAGCAGGGTCACATGGATGTAGAGAACATTGCCGCGCCCGGCATCTTTGCGCAGTTGGCGGATCGCTTCGAGGAAGGGAAGGCTCTCGATGTCGCCGACCGTGCCGCCGACCTCGGCGATCACGACTTCCGGCGTGTGCGGCAGTTGCGCGTCGGCGGCGGCGTGGATGCGCGCCTTGATCTCGTTTGTCACATGCGGGATGACCTGCACCGTGCCGCCGAGATAGTCGCCGTGCCGCTCTTTCTGCAGGACGGTCGAGTAAATCTGGCCGGTCGTCACATTCGAGGCGCGGGTGAGCGATTCGTCAATGAATCGCTCGTAGTGGCCGAGGTCGAGATCCGTCTCCGCGCCATCGTCGGTGACGAAGACCTCGCCATGCTGATAGGGTGACATCGTGCCGGGGTCCACATTGAGATAGGGATCGAGCTTGATGATAGAGACGGAGATGCCCCGGCTCTTCAGGAGCCGACCGATTGATGCGACGGCAATGCCCTTGCCGACCGATGAAACTACGCCGCCCGTGACAAAGATGAACTTCGGCACCCACGCCTCCTCAGT
>JALYUS010000602.1 GCA_030853625.1 Chloroflexota bacterium | reverse complement strand
GAACCTAACCCCCCGGCCCCCTTCCCTAAAAGGAAGGGGGAGCGAGCCTCTTTGCGATCGGGGTGTGAGGCGGAACATCCGAATGTCCGGAATGAGTCACCCCTCCCTTTTAGGGGAGGGGCCGGGGAGAGGTTCCCCGCCGTATTGAACACCACGCTAGACCGTCATACCATACAGTGCAGCGAGAACGAGGAAACGATGCACTGCACGACGACACTCATGCGTGGGTGATGTGATGTATGTCGCGTGGCGCAGCGAAGATCGCGGAGAGGTGGAGGCAATGGAACAGACGATGCAGGACTACCCGCTCACCGTGCAGCATGTCTTGTGGCGGGTCGAGAAACTCTTCCGACGTAAAGAGATTGTTACCAAGCGCGAGATGGGCTTGCATCGCTACACCTACGGTGACTTCGCGGCGCGCATCCATCAGGCGGCCCATATGCTCGAACGGCTCGGCGTCCGGCCCGGCGACCGCGTGGGGACGCTGGCATGGAACAATTACCGGCATCTCGAACTCTACTACGCCATTCCGTGCATGGGCGCCGTTCTCCATACGCTCAATCTGCGCCTCTTCCCGGAGCAGTTAGCGTTTGTCATCGAAGATGCCGGGGATACCGTGCTCTGCGTGGACGCATCGCTCATTCCCATCCTCAACAAGATCGCGGGCAAAATCCCGACGGTGAAGACGATCATCGTCCTCAACGACAGCGGTGATCTGCCGGAGCACGATCTCGGCGAAATGCTCGACTATGAGACACTGATTGCGAGCGAGCCGACGATCTACCGATGGCCGGAACTCGATGAGCGATCCCCGGCCGCGATGTGCTACACCTCTGGCACGACGGGCAACCCAAAGGGCGTCGTCTACAGTCATCGCTCGCAGTTTTTGCATACGATGAGCGTCCTGCAAAAGGGCTGCCTCAACCTCGGCGAGGAGGATGTCGTCTTGCCCGTCGTGCCGATGTTCCACGCCAACAGTTGGGGTCTGCCTTACGCGGCGGGGATGGCGGGCACGAAACTCGTCCTGCCCGACCGTTGGATGGGCGACGGCGCGACGCTGATCGAACTAAGTCAGGGGGAGAACGTCACGATCCTCGCCGGGGTGCCAACGATCTGGATCAACTTGCTCCGGCAGATCGAGCAGACGGGCGCGCGGCTGCCGAGCGTTCATACCGTTGTCTGCGGCGGCTCGGCGATCCCGCCCGCGCTGATGGCGGGGATGGAAACGCAGGGGCTGCGGATGGTCCATGCGTGGGGCATGACGGAAACGTCGCCGCTCGGCACCGTCTCCATTCCGCGCTCATGGCAACCGGAGGCGGAATCGCTCGACATCCGGCTGAAGCAGGGGCCGCCGATTCCCGGTGTCGAACTCCGCATCGCCGATCTCGCCACGGGTGCGGAACTACCGTGGGACGGTGTGGCGTTCGGCGAGGTACAGGTACGCGGGCCGTGGATCGCGCGCGGTTATCATCACAACGCCGATCCCGGCAAACTGACTGCGGACGGCTGGTTCAGGACGGGCGATGTCGCGACGATTGATGAAGATGGCTTCGTCGCCATCGTGGACCGTACGAAGGACGTTATCAAGTCCGGTGGCGAATGGATCTCCACCATCGAACTGGAAGGCGCGATCATGGCGCACCCGAAGGTGCTGGAGGCAACCGTCGTCGGCCTCGCGCACCCGAAGTGGGTCGAGCGGCCCGTCGCCTTCGTCGTCACCAAGCCGGAGCATGCGGGTACGATTACCCCGGAGGAGATTCGCGAATTCCTCACCGACAAAGTGGCGCGCTGGTGGATCCCGGACGAAGTGCGCTTCATCGCGGAGATTCCAAAGACCTCGGCAGGCAAGTTCGACAAAAAAGTCCTCCGCGCCAATGCCGCGCCGATGCATGAATCGGCGCCCCAGACTGCCGCCGGATAAGCCCGCCGTTCCCCTTGCTGATGCCAATCGCGACGGAGGAGCCTGGTCATACAGGCTCCTCTTTGTCCGCATACCTCCTTGACATTCTACGATGTAGAGTGTATTTTCTACCTTGTAGATTTGCGCCGTAGATTGCGTGAGAGGGGATACGATGACAGACGGGAATAACGCCATTGTGATCGAAGGATTGTGGAAGCGTTTCGGCAAGACGGAGGCATTGCGCGGCATCAACCTCGTTGTTGCGGAAGGGACGGTGCTTGGCCTGCTCGGGCCGAACGGCGCGGGGAAGACGACGGCAGTCCGTATCCTCGCGACGCTGCTCAAACCGGACGCCGGCCGGGCAATGGTCGCCGGGCTTGATGTCGTCGCGCAGGCGGAGGCATTGCGCTCCCGCATCGGCCTGACGGGGCAATATGCCGCCGTGGACGAACTGCTCACGGGCCGGGAGAATCTGGAGATGGTCGGGCGGCTCTACCATCTTGCGCGCCAGACGGCACGGCGGCGCGCGGACGAATTGCTCGAACGCTTTGACCTCATGGACGCGGCGACGCGCGTGGTGAAGACCTATTCCGGTGGTATGCGCCGCCGCCTCGACCTCGCGGCGAGCCTCGTCATCGCGCCGCCCGTGCTCTTCCTCGATGAGCCGACGACGGGCCTCGATCCGCGCAGCCGCCTCGCGATGTGGGACGTGATCGGCGAACTCGTCGCGGGCGGGACGACGCTCCTGCTCACGACGCAGTACCTTGAGGAAGCGGATCAACTCGCGCATCGGATCGCCGTGATTGATCACGGCACGGTGATCGCCGAGGGTACATCGGACGAACTCAAGGCGCAGGTGGGCGGCGAGCGGCTCGCGATCACCGTCGCGCGCGGGGGCGACCTCGCCGCCGCAGCGCGCGCCCTGCGACCCTATGGGCATGGAGAGGCGCGCGTTGACACCGACAGCCGGACAATCCTCATGCCCGTCACGGCCGGGGCGCGGCTGCTGCCGGATGTCGTACGCGATCTGGACGCCGCCGGAGTGCGCCTGGACGACCTTGGCATCCGCCGCCCGACCCTGGACGATGTCTTCCTCACATTGACCGGGCATGGGGCAGAAACTGAACCGACCGCCGACCGCACCGAGGAGGCTGCCTGATGGTTGTGATGACCCCGATCCACCCGACCGCGCTCCCCACCGAGGCGCTCCAGCCGCCGCACCGGAGCCGTCTTTTCTGGACGATCTCGGACACCTTCGTCATGGCGAAGCGCAATCTCCAGCATATTCCGCGCGTCCCGACCCAACTGCTGGATGTGACGATCCAGCCGATCATCTTCGTTTTGCTCTTCCGCTTCGTCTTCGGCGGCGCGATCAAAACGGGCGATACCTCGTACGTCAATTACCTGATGCCCGGTATCTTCGTGCAGACGCTGATCTTCGCCAGTGTCACCACGGGCGTCGGCCTCGCGGAGGACCTTGCGAAGGGACTGATTGATCGCTTCCGCTCGCTGCCGATGGCGCGCTCCGCCGTCCTCGCGGGCCGGACGGTCGCGGACCTCGTGCAGAGCGTCCTCGGCGTGACGGTCATGCTGATCGTCGGGACGCTGGTCGGCTTCCGCCCGCAGGGGAATCCGCTCGGCTGGGTCGTCGCGTTCGGATTGCTCCTGCTCTGCGGCTTCGCCTTCTCATGGATCGGCGCGCTGCTCGGCATGATCGCGCCGAACCCGGAAGGCGTACAGGCATTCGGATTCATCGCCATCTTCCCGCTCACCTTTGCCAGCAGCGCCTTCGTGCCGACGGCGACGATGCCCGCGTGGCTGCGCGCCTTCGCGGAGCATCAGCCCGTCTCGATAATCATCAACGCGGCGCGGGGACTTCTGCTCGGCCAGCCCTTCAACGCGACCTGCTGGCAGGCATTCGCGTGGTGCGCGGGCATTCTCCTCGTCTTCGCGCCGATCGCCGTCTCGCTCTATCGCCGGAAGACGACCCGCTAGCGGTAGTTTGTGGGATGCGGTAGCCAGATCGCATCGGTGGTCGCAGCGAGGCATTTGCCGTACCACGTCCATCCCAACGATGTCACAAGACCTCTTTGTTTCGCCTTGATTCGGCATCACCATCCCGAATCCACAAACTACCGCTAATGCTCCTTGGGTGACGATTAACTCTCGTAAACGACGCAGAGCACTATAGCAGGGAACGATTCCTCCATGCGTTCTTCTTTCCCGTGGGCTGAAAGGCTCGGACTGTCATATAATCGCCTCCACATCGGCAGGGAATTCATGTTGGAAGGGGAGGCATCAATGGAACGTGGGCATTCGGCAATTGCGACGTTGCTGCAAGACCTCGTGCGGATTGATTCGGTCAATCCGAGTCTCGTGTCGGGTGCGGCGGGCGAAGCGGCAATCGCCGCATATATCGCGGACTATCTGCGGGCGGCTGGCTTTACAGTCTATGTGGATGAAGCCGCGCCGGGTCGTGGTAGCGTGATGGCTCTTCTGCCCGGCACGCGGCGGGATGAAGCGCCCGGTCTTGTGCTCTGCGGCCACACGGATACCGTCGGTGTCACGAACATGATCGACCCGCCCTTCGATGGCCGCATTGAGGGCGACCGCCTCTACGGACGCGGCGCGCTCGACATGAAATCCGGCGTCGCTGCGATCCTTGATGCCGCGCGGACGATTGCCGCCACCGGTGCGCTCGACGGCGATCTCATCCTCGGTCTCGTGGCGGACGAGGAGTATGCCAGCATCGGCGTCGAGCAGTTCGTCGTCAAACTGCGGGAACGCAGCCTGCATCCGGCGGCGGGCATCGTTACGGAACCGACAAACCTCGCGATCGTTCACGCACATAAGGGGTTTACGTGGGGGCGGATCGAGACTATCGGGCGCGGCGCACACGGCAGCGCATACGACAGAGGTATTGATGCCATTGCGCTGATGGGCCGCGTGATCGCGCGTTTGGAGGCGTTCGACCGGACGGAACTGCCCCGGCGGACGCATCCGCTGCTTGGGCGGGCTTCCGTGCATTGCGCGCTCATCTCCGGTGGCGTCGAACTCTCGACCTACCCGGACCGCTGCACGCTGGAGATCGAGCGGCGCATGCTCCCCGGCGAGACGCCCGCCGCCGTCCACGACGAAATCGAGGCGATGCTTGCCGATCTCCGCACGGCATCGTCCGACTTCACAGCGACGTACACCCAGTTCTTCGCACGCTCCCCATTGGAAGTGCCGGAAGACGCGCCAATCATCCGCGCGATTGATGCCGCCGCACCGGCGCTCGGCGTCGCGCCCATTCATACCGGCATGGCCGGTTGGACCGACGCGCAGGTACTCGACGGCG
>JALYUS010000574.1 GCA_030853625.1 Chloroflexota bacterium | reverse complement strand
TCACACCCCAATGGAAAATGAGCACGAGCACGGCGCCCCCGGTATGAACCGAGGAGCGCATTGATGCGAGATTGATAGGAGGGGAGCCAGCATCTCGGCTCCCCTCCTATTTTTGTCTGCGAGGAAGGGCGAAGACGCCGAAGTAATAAAAAAGTACAATAATCACCGCGACGCCGCCCGCGCGGCGCGGCCGGGGCCGCTCTTCGTACGTGGATGTTTCCTCGCGATGGAGCGGTCGGCGTATCGAGCATTGTAGGTATGAAGGGATAGATTGTGACGGAGACGCTGGACTCGCTCTACCACCGGTACACGCGATTCGACCCCGCGCTGCTCGCCGATCCGTATCCTCTCCTCCGCCGCCTGCGCACCGAATGCCCCGTCTATCGCTCCGGCTCCCGCTACGTGCTCACGCGCTACGACGACGTCGCCGCCGTACTACGGGACCCACGCTTCTCCGCGAAGCGGCAAGGAAAGGTGCGCAGGGGTACTCCCACCCCCTCGCATGCCGGGCCGAGCGGCGTGCGGATGCGGGCGATGATGGCATTCCGCGGGCGGCAGATGCTCGAGTCGGATCCGCCGGACCACACGCGCCTGCGCAGCCTCGCCAACCATGCCTTTACCATGCGTGCCATCACCGCGATGCATGGGCGCATCCAACGCCTCGTGGACGACTTGCTCGATCAGGGGGAGATGCGGGGCGAAATGGATGTGATCGCCGCACTCGCCTATCCCCTGCCTATCATCGTAATCGCCGAAATGCTCGGCGTACCGTCCGTGGACCGGGACCGCATCCGCCATTGGTCAGAAGGAGCGATCCCCTTCCTGGACAACTTCCGCAACCCGATCGCCGCGAACGCGGCATGGCAGGGATTCAGCGACTATCTGGGGGAGATCATCGCCGCCCGCCGCATCGCGCCGCGCGACGACTTGCTCACCGCGTTCCTCCATGCCGAAGAGGGCGGCAGCAGCCTGGATGAGGATGAGTTACTCGCGATGTGCATCCTGCTGCTGATCGCCGGACACGAGACGACGACGAACCTGATCGGCAATGGCCTGCTCACCCTGCTGCGGCACCCCGATCAACTCGCGCTGGTGCGGGATACTCCCGCCCGCCTCGCGTCCGCCGTGGAGGAGGTGCTGCGCTATGAGAGTTCCGTGCAGATCGCCGCCCGCGTCACCACCGAGGAGTGCGCGATCGCTGGGGTGCCGATCGCGGCGGGAACGCCGTTGACACTGCACCTGGGGGCGGCGAACCGCGATCCCGCCCGCTTCGCCGACCCCGACCGCTTCGACAGCGCCCGCGCGGAGGGCCGACATCTCGCCTTCGGCCAGGGGGCGCACTATTGCCTCGGCGCGGCGCTGGCGCGGATGGAAGGGGAGATCGCGCTCGGCACGATGCTCCGCCGCTTGCCGAACCTCCGGCTGGTAAGCCCGGATGTGGAGTGGCGGCGAACCATCACCTGGCGGGGCCTGGTCACGTTGCCGGTCTCCTTTGGCTGACACGAACGACGCAGTAGGGTACCTGAGCCGCTTCCCACATCCGTATCGCCGAGGACGCCACCGTCCACCCCTTTCCGGCAGTTACCCGCCCGTGTATCATTCGTGCCGACGTCGCATCGCCGTCGTTGGCTCTTGCGGCTATGGTGGTTGTTCGTCGCGCGGCTCCACAGAGAACGAGTAGTAGAGAGACCGAAGCCGGGGGCGACGGTAACGACACACCAGACCGCCGTGACCGCTGAATAATGCTGCCCGGTACGGCGAGGGAGGGAGACGCATGCGACTGATTGACCTCTCGCGCGAGATCTATCATCAGGAGCCGACGAACCCCGGTGGCGTGCCGCCACAAGTCTGGGTCTGGCGCTCCCACGAGGAAACCAAGTCGCTCTATACGAACGGCTACTCGTATACCAACCGTCTCCTGACCTTCCCCGATCACAGCTCGACACATGTTGATGCCCCACGCCACTTCGACGCACGCCCTGACGCGCCAGACATCGCAATGGTCCCGCTCGACTGGTTCTACGGCCCCGCGCTTTGCCTCGATCTATCAGCCCCCCATGACCCCGAATGGATAGACGCAGACGATCTCGCCACCGCCTGCGCCCGTCATGCCCTCGCGATCGCTCCACTGGACATCGTCCTGATCGCCTCGGGTC
>JALYUS010000514.1 GCA_030853625.1 Chloroflexota bacterium | reverse complement strand
CCGCCACCATTCTCGAAACAGATTCCTGCTCCCTTAATCGCTGGTGGAAGCGGCAGGGATGGAGCCGATACTGCCGGTCGTCGCGATGCCCGTGCCGCCGCTGCCGCTGCCCGCTTCCGCGACGGCTGCCGCCTCGGCGGCATCATTGACAGCGGCGAGGCGCGCGTTGTCCGCCGCGATGCGGGCGGCGGAACGCTGCGTCTCCGGGTTGAGGCGTCGCGTCACAAAGAAGGTGAAACTGGCGAAGACGCAGGCGATCAGGAAGGGGATCTGGTAGCCGACGTAATTGAGGATGATGCCGGTCGCGATCGGGACGACAATGGCCGCCGCATGCTGCAACGTCACGCCCATCGCGAGGCTCGGCGCGACATCGTCCGCGACCGCGACCTTGCGCAGATAGGTCGCCGCGCCAATCGGCGAGAGCGGCATCACGAATGAGTACATGACATAGCAGAGGCAGGCGATAACGACATTATTTGCCAGCGCGTACCCACCGAGCGCAACCACATAGGCAACGTTGATGATCGAGAGCATCCGGCGCTCGCCATGCTTGTCTATCATCCGGCCGACCCACGGGCCGGAGGCCATGCTCGCAAAGGTTACCGCGATCAGCACGCCCGAAATCTGCGCAACGCTGAGGTGATAGCGATTGACGAGTACCCAGAGACCAAAGGAGAAAAAGACCTGCTGCCGCCCGCCATCGAGCAGACTGAGGTAATAATAGAACCGATACTCGCGCTTGTAGACGATCCGATCCCGCTTCGCCGCTTGCGCGCGCGCCTCACCGTCATGGAGATGAGGAAAACGGAAGATGGCACAGGCCGCGAGGAGCGCGACGACACCGAGGACGACGAAACTGGGGCGAAAAATCCCCGGATGAAAGTGGAAAACGACCAGAATGATGACCAGCGCGGTCAGCGAGCCACCCTGATTGATCGCGGCCATCCGTCCGAGGATGCTGCCGCTCTTCGCTTCTGAGGTCAGGCTCAAGCCAAGCGAATACTGCGTTTGCAGGACGGTGTGATAGCCCATACTGGAAATGACCACCCAGGGTGCGACCGTCCAGAAGCTATGCGACAGGCCAAAGAACGTATACCCAACCGCAAGGAGGACGAGCGCTCCCGCCGTCAGACGCTGGAGCGAGACGCGATAAAAGAGCGCGCTAACGAAAATCAGGAGAAAGCCGGGAATCTCACGGATCGCGGTGATGTAGCCGAATTGCGGCCCCTTAAGGTGCAGAACGCTCTCGAAATAGTTCGTGACGATATTCTGCTGCGCGTTCATCGCGAACCCGTACAGGGCCGCCATCGTCGCAAGCATAATGAAGCCACGTCCCACCGGTGTCTGCCACATGCGTAGGATCTGTCGCACGCCGCCCCCCTTATTCCAGACCCGTGGCGCGGGCTTCCCGCGATAGACGCGCGAATCGCCACGATGCCGAGAGCGTATCATCGCTCCGCAGTGTCAACAAGCCGCGCTATCGCATTTTCCATTGGCCCGGCTTTCGCTTACTGAAAGAGATCATCAACCGCGACGCGCCAGCCGGGAAGCGCCGGCTCCGCATCGGCCATGTCGCCTGCTCGGAAGACCGTGGGAGCATCCCCGGAAAGATATTTCTCGATGACACGCGTGCGCGGGTTGACATCCCAGACGACCTGCGTGCCCGCCGCGAAGTAATCCGCGCGTTTCGCCGCATACTCCGCGTCCATCGCGCGGCCATAATCCCCCTTTGACCGGACTTCGACCGCGAAGATCGGCGCGCCTTCAACAAAATCATCGGTATCAATCTCGACATTGTACGCATAGGCGGCATCCGGGCTGAATGATCGGCGGCGCGGCAGATTGACGATAAAGCCAACGTTATCGCCGAACGCACGACCACGCCGCGTGTCGGTTTCATAGCGTTCCAACTGGATGGCAATCTTCAGCGCTACATGTCCCGGACGCGCACCCGTGGGCGACATATGCACCAGCCTTCCATCCACGAGTTCATACTTCCCATCGTCCGGAGTGTTATACAGGTCCTCGATTGTCGCTTCGCGCTGCGTGACCATGAAAGAACCTCCTTCGGGGACGGCTGTTTCGTGGAGTATACCGCATCGGTCTGCCTGGTCTCAGGAAATCGTCGCGTGGTGTCGCAAGTGCGTTTGTTCCCAGACGAAGAGCCGCTTCAGGAGGGTGCGGAGCGCGAAGATCGCCGTGAAGATGAGAATTTGTCGCCACGAGACAAGGAGAAGCGTCTTCAGCAGCGTACCCGCCAGTTCGAAACTCAGCCCGGTGAGGACACCCTGCGCGACGAGGAGACGCGCGGACACAATGCCAACCGCACGCAAACGCAGCAACGTTAGCAAGGCGGCGAGACAGTATGCGACGATGATGACCGATCCGCCCATCTCAATGATACTGGCCCAAATATCAAAATGGAGGAGATGCAGTGTCGGCATCTGGCTAGCGCGCCGCGCGATCCGCGACCGGCGTCGCGCCGTCAGCCGGAATCGGGAAAACGGCGGTTTCTCCTCGCTGGCGGGCGGCGGCCTTGTCAATCTCCTGTTGCAGGAAGTAATTGAGCGCCGTTCGCAGCACGGCAATCGCGGCGAGTTGGCCAATCTCCTTCCATGTCGGCGCAATCGCCGTCCGCAGGATATCAGCGGCGAGTTCGAATTCGAGTGCGACCGCGAGCCATCGCCCGAGGCGCAGTCGGACATTCTCTTTCTCGTCAGACATGGTAACGGCGCTCGTACCGTGATGAATGCGATCGCCACGGAAGAAGATTAGGAACGCGCGCACCGTCGCCTCAATCGCCGCGATGCCGATCACGACCGCCGCCGCCGCTTCCACACCCGCCGCCAGATACAAGGTGATCGTTTTGAAGATATCGAGCATGCTTTCCCCTCTATGCGCGCTTCCCTGGTGGTCCGGGCCTCCTTCGGCACGCAATCGTTCCGAACGATGCTCCGCAACTCGCTTGCCAGAAAGGACGCGACGATGCTGGTATCACTCTTGCTTTGCGGCGAGCATGATGTACGCAGTCACGCATCAACAAAAGAAGCGGCGGCGCACGCGGATGCACGCGCCGATTACCGATCCGGTCTCCGCCGCGCGGGCGGCGGGGCTGCGCTATGTCAGCGATGAGAAGCCGGGCATTCGGCGCAAGCGGGCAGGCAAGGGGTTCAGTTACCGCGCACCGGACGGCGCGTTGATCCACGATACCGAGACGCTGCGGCGCATCCGCTCGCTCGCCATTCCCCCGGCGTGGACGGAGGTCTGGATCTGCCTGAATGCGCATGGCCATATCCAGGCGACGGGCCGCGACGCCAGGGGGCGCAAGCAGTATCGCTATCATCCGCACTGGCGCGATGTGCGCGACGAGACGAAGTACGCGCGGATGATCGCCTTCGGCGAGGCGCTGCCGCGCATTCGCGAGCGCGTGAACGTGGACCTTGGGCGGCATGGCCTCCCGCGCGAGAAAGTCCTCGCGACGGTCGTGCGCCTGCTGGAAACCACCTTCATTCGCGTCGGCAACGAGGAATATGCGAAGACGAACCACTCCTACGGCCTGACGACGATGCGTAACGAACACGTTGATGTCTCCGGTGGCACGATCGCGTTCAGTTTCCGTGGCAAAAGCGGCATCGAGCATACTATCGACATTACTGACCGTCGCGTGGCGCGCATCGTCAAGCGATGCAAAGACCTGCCCGGCGCGGAACTCTTCCAATACCTCGATGAAGCGGGCGAGCGGCAGACGATTGATTCCGGCGATGTCAATACCTACCTGCATGAGATCACCGGCGAGCATTTCACCGCGAAGGACTTCCGCACCTGGGCAGGCACGCTGCTCGCCGCGATGGCGCTTCAGGAAATTGCATCGTTCGATAGCGAGGCGCAGGCGAAGAAAAACGTCGTGCAAGCGATTGAACGGGTCGCAGCACGGCTCGGCAACACGCCCAGTGTCTGCCGCACCTGCTACGTTCATCCTGCCGTACTCGACGCCTATATCGAGGGAACAATGCTCGAAGCGCTCAAACAGCGCGCCGAGCAGGAAATCGCCGACGGGCTGACCGGCCTGAAACCTGAAGAGGCCGCCGTCCTCGCCTTCCTTCAGCAACGCCTCGCACAAGAGATACGGGAGCGTTAAACGCCGTCTCCTGCTGTCAGATAGGCCAGTGATTCGACATGTGCAGTTTGCGGGAAGAAATCAAAGAGTTCGAGCGTCTGCAAGGTATATCCGCCACCAACGAATGATTGCAGATCGCGCGCCAGTGTGACGGGATTGCAGGAGACGTAGACGAATTGCCGGGGGCGCTTGGCGATGATCGCGTCTGTCACGCGCGGGTCGAGGCCGGAGCGCGGCGGGTCAACAAGGGCAAGGGCGAGATCGGGCAGAAGATCCATCGCTTTCTCGGCGGGCTTCGCGAAGAATTCGATGTTCGTCAGGCCCCAGCGGCGCGCCGTCTCGCGTGCCGCAGCAATCGCCGCCGGGTCTACTTCGATGGCAATCACCCGCCCGGCCCGGCGGGCGAGAAACATCGTGAAGAGGCCCGCGCCGCAGTAGATGTCGGCGGCGGTATCGTCCGGCCCAAGCGCGGTCAGCGACTCGATCCGCGCGATCAAGCGCGGCAGCAGCGCGAGATTCGTCTGAAAGAACGACCCGGCAGGCAGCACGAACGGCGCGCCACCGACCGCCACGATACTCGTCACCGGGCCGTGCCAGGGCCGCGTCTCGCCGGAGGGATGTTTATACGCCACGCTGATGACCGCCGGGAGCGCGGCGAGTTTCTCCGCGAGCGGGTGCAATACCGGGCGATTGGGCAGGTCCATCCCGCCGATACCGCCGATCACGAGTTGCAATCGCGGCGCGTCCGTTGTGCCGACGACTTTCACTTCGATCCACGCCTTGCCGCGCAGATCGGGATAGAGACTCTCTGTATACCAGTCGTTGAGCGTCGCCAGCAGGCCGGAAATTGCCGGGTGACTAATCGGGCAATTGGAAATTGGGATCACTGATTGGCGGCGGCGCTTGCGGAACCCCGCGCCTTTGCCGAGCGCAATGGCGGCGGAATGGCGGTAGCCCCACGGTTCGCCCTGCGCATGGATTGTTTCGGGCGGATGGTCAATCCCGGCCTCAGCCAGCAGCGCGCCAACAATCCGCAGTTTCGTCTCACGTTGATAGGTATCGGCCATGTGCTGCCACTCACAGCCACCGCAATCATGGTCGCGAAAATACGGGCACGGCGGCGCGATCCGGTGCGACGATGCCTCGATCACTTCCGTAACCGTCGCGCGCGTCCAGCCCTTACGCCCCTTGAGCGTCGTAATTGCGACATGAACGCGCTCGCCGGGAATGCCTTTTTCCACGGGGATCGTCTGCTCGCCGTATTGCCCTGTCGTCACCCCGGCCGGTGTGAACGCGCCGAGATCGAGGTCCGCCTCTGCGTAAACCATCCGCTCTCGGCGGCGGGAACCACGCGGGGCGGGTGCCTCCGGCTCCTGCGGCATCTCCGGCCCCGGCGCGGTGGGATCAAGCGAATCTCCTACCGCTTCGTTACTCATTGCTCGCTAGCGTCG
Organism: Chloroflexota bacterium; assembly: GCA_030853625.1. GTDB lineage: Bacteria > Chloroflexota > Chloroflexia > Thermomicrobiales > JALYUS01 > JALYUS01. The sequence continues at coordinate 3,095 of JALYUS010000514.1, read as the reverse complement.
CATCGTCAGGCGGCGGAAGGCTTCGGCCATCGGCAGGTCGGCTTGTTTGCCGATCTCCTCCAGCCGCTCGCGCAACCGTTTTTCGAGGTCCTGCGAGCGGCCAACCTGCGAATCGTGGTGTCGGAGCGCTTCCAGTTTCTTATCGAAGGTCGAGGAGACATCCACAAAGCAGTCGGGGTGTTCGGCGTTGAAGAAGAGCAGTTCCGCGACCTTATGCGGCGCCAATCCTTCCTCGTGATAGTGCTCAGGAAAGTAGATCGCGTCGCGTGCGGTCGGATAAATGGCGTCTGTCGTCGTGATGCCGACGTTGCGGTGATCGGGGTGCAATGCGTACGGTCGCCAGGGATCGTGCGTGATGACGATGTCCGGCTTGAAACGGCGGATTTCATGGACGATCCGGCCCCGGAAGCGATAGGAGTTGTCCGTCTGTCCGTCCGGCTCGCGCAGAAAGACGACTTCTTTGATGCCGAGCACCGCCGCCGCCTCGCGTTGCTCCTGCTCGCGGATGTCGGTCAGGCGCTCCGGTGTCATATTCGGATCGGGGGAGCCACGGTCACCGCTCGTCACTTGCACGAGGATGGCGTCCATGCCGCGCTCCACCCACCGCGCCACCGTTCCCGCGCTGGAGAACTCAAGATCATCGGGGTGCGCCACGACGACCATGAAGGTCTTATATTCGTCGTTCGGGATCCATTCCGCCATGCCGCTCGTCGCCTCCTGCTCCGTCGCGCCCTTTCCGGCCCGACGTATCGTCGCCTGCACAGGCGATGCATCGTACCACACTGCCGCAGTGGGAGCGGTACAGTGGCGGCGTTTGCAAACGATTAGCGCCCATCGGAAAGGTGTACGTACATTCGCCGGGCAAATCACTTGAGTACGTACAATTCATGTGCTATGCTGGTACACAGGGAGAGAAGGGCTGCCGACGAAGATGCCTGGGAGGCGTCGTCGGTCTGTATCAAGGGAGTACAACATTGTCACTTTCGGTGCTCATGATCGCACCGACATCGTTCTTTGCCGACTACGGCGCGCATGTCCGTCCCCTTGAGGAGATCCGTGTACTCCAGCGCCTCGGGCATCGCGTCACGGTCTGCACCTACCACAATGGGCACGATGTCCCCGGTATCACGATCCAGCGCAGTATTGACATCCCCTGGCGCAAGCGGGTGATCGTCGGTACCACCCGGCACAAACTCTATCTGGACGCCGCGCTCCTCGCGGTCGTGCTGCGAGAGATGCGCCGCATGAAACCGGACATCATCCACGCGCACCTCCATGAAGGCGCGCTGATTGGCCAGATAGCCCGCGCAACGCACCATGCGCCGTTGCTCTTTGATTATCAGGGTAGCCTGACCTCGGAAATGACCGACCACGGCTTTCTCGGATCGGCGAGCATGCTGCGCGCCCCGCTCGCACACCTCGAACGGAGGATCAATCACGCGGCGGACGTGATCGTCACGAGCACCCATCACGCCGCGAACCGTCTGCGTGCCGACAGCGATATGCAGGCGGAGAAGATTACCTGTATCCCCGATGCAGTTGATACCCTGCGCTTCCGGCCGGACGCGCTCCCCGCGCACGAACGCGCGCTGCTGCGTGCCCAACTCGGTATCCGGCCAACGGACAAGGTCGTCGTCTATCTCGGCCTGCTCGCCCCGTATCAGGGTACCGATATGCTTCTTGAGGCGGCGGCAGACGTGCTGCGCCGCGTGCCGGACGCCTTTTTCCTCGTGATGGGCTTCCCCGGCAACGAGCGCTATCGCGTGCTGGCGGAGCGGCTTGGCATCGCGCACCGCGTCAGCCTCCCCGGTCAGATTCCCTATCTGGACGCCCACCGCTACCTCGCGCTCGGCGACATCGCTGTCGCGCCGAAACTCTCGGAGACCGAGGGCAATCAGAAGATTTTCAATTACCTCGCGACCGGGCTGCCGGTCGTCGCCTTCGATACCCCCGCCTCGCGCGAAATCCTCGGCGACCACGCGACGTTCGCGACGCGCGGCGATGTGGGTAGCCTTGCGGAACGAATCACCGCGCTCCTGTCCGACCCCGCAACCGCCCGTCAGACCGGTTTAGCCGGGCGCATCCGTGCGCTGCACAACTTCTCGTGGGAACGGCGCGGCACGGAACTGCTCCGGGCCTACGCCGGCATTCTCCCGCCTGAGAAACTGCCCCTCGTCGGCCTTGCACCGGCTGCGCCCTTCGCCGCACCCGTCTTCGCGGATGGCGGATCGGATTAGGGAACCTCAACGGGTGGGTACACGTCCATAATTCACATCATGCGTCCATGCCTCCGTACGGGTTGCGAAAAAACGTTATGTCACCTACACTGATGGCGGCTCATGACGGGGATTGTCCGGGTGCGGGGAGTGAGGTCTGATGTCTGGTTCGCAGCGGTCGGTGGCATTCCGGTGCCTGATGATGGGCGCGGCAGCATTGATGCTTCTCACGGCGCTGATCGCTGCGCCGGTCTTCACGCGCGGCAGCGCGGCGGTGATTCCCTTCGGCTCTCCCGCCTTCGCCGCCCAATGGAACAGCATCGAGCCGAAAGTGCCGAACTTCTGGGGCCCCGCTTATCAGAACGTCTTTCCCGAACAATATCAGGAAGCGACCGGTGGGCCAACAAGCGGGCAACGTCTCGTGCAGTACTTCGACAAGGCGCGGATGGAGCAGACGACGGCGAATGGCCCGGTGACAAACGGCCTGCTGACCGTCGAGTTGATGACCGGCAAACGGCAATTCGGCGATAGCACGTTCGTGGCCTACCCGCCCGCTACGATCCCAGTCGTCGGTGATCCGACGAATACCTTCCCGACCTACGCCTCCTTTGGATCGGGCGCTTTCCTGCCGAAAAGCGATCAAACGGCCGTGCCGAACGGCAACGTCTATAACCCGGACGGCACCATCACCGTCAATAGCCAACTGGCCGCCGACCCCGGTGCAGCATTTGGGGCATATCAGACCGATCCCGGTGGCGTCTATGCCCACAATCTCCCCCTCGCCTTCTCCACCTACCTCGCCGCTCTCCCCATCCCCTCCCTCGCCGTCATGGGTCTTCCCCTCACCGAGGCGGTCTGGGTCAACGTCACCCTCAACGG
>JALYUS010000509.1 GCA_030853625.1 Chloroflexota bacterium | reverse complement strand
GCCGTATCATCGCGCAAGACGAGCGCGTTCGCGGATGTGATGAGATCGAGCGACGGCAGTGCATCACTCAGATAGGAAACGAGCCGCAGGCGAATTTCGCCCTTCTCCCAGGGCCAAATCGCCTCCTCCGTATGGAATGGCACATGTTGTGCGAGAAACGCCGCGAATGCTGCATCCATATACCACCTACCCCTCGAACGGAATATCCAACTCCGCCGCCAGCGCCTGCAAATCCGCCAAAACGAGCGGGTTGAGCGGGATACCGTTGACGCGGCGGTCGTCCTCCGCGATCCATTCCGGATCGCCGGGCGCGAGGACGCGGGTGTGACCGGACGCGGGCGTGCAGGCATGCAGCATCTGGATGTACTCATCGAACCGGGCGGCGTATTCCTCCATCGGCACGAAGGCGTCAATCCGCCACGCGCTGAACATGTGCGCCGAACCGAGCGGTTCGGTATCGGAGCGCGGAACCTGCTTGCTGTATCGCCCGCCGGAGAGCAGCCCACAGAAGAGGTCCACCGTGACGTTGAGACCGTATCCCTTCTGGCTGCCGTGGTCGCGGTCGCCGCCGAGTGGGTTCAGGTAGCGCGACGCCTGCGGGTCCGTCGTCGGGCGCATCTCCGCGTCATATGACCATCCTTCCGGCAGGGGCTTCCCTTCGCGGCGATAGACGCCGACCTTCCCCGACGCGACGACGCTCGTGGACATGTCAATCAAAAAGGGCTTTTCCGCGTTGCCACCGGGGAAGGCAATCGAGATCGGGTTCGTGCCGAGCAGCGGCGCGGCGCCGAACGTCGGGATGACGCTCGCGCTCGTCGTCGTCATCGCCATGCCCGCCAGCCCCTCCGCCGCCGCCATTAAGGGATAGTTGCAGGTGGCGGAGAAGTGGTTGCTGTTGCGGACCGTTACCGTACTCACGCCATTCTCGCGCGCCTTTGCAATCGCCTGCCGCATCGCATAGGTCGCGACGACCGGCCCGATCCCCCGGTCGCCGTCGAGGACAAGCGTGCCGGGAAACTCGGAAACGACGCGGATTTTCGGATGCGGATTGATTGCGCCGTTGCGCAACCGCCGGATGTAACTATGCGCGAGCGGCGCGCCATGCGACTCGATACCATGCACGTCCGCGCCCATCAGGATGCGCGCAACGGTCGCCGCGTCCTCCGGCGGAAGACCGGCGCGGGAAAAGGCGCGGACATAAAAATCCCCCAGCGCGTCCACGGCAATCCGGGCGCGCTCCTCGGTCGCTGATCCAGACATACGGCACCTTCCTTTCACCCATCGAAACGTCCTCATTCCGTGCCGCGAGTATCCCCCGCCGTGCGCGCTCGTGCAAGCAGATGCGATACTACGAGGACGGAAACCAGGGAGAACCGCAACGGCGCAAAGAACGCAGAGGACGCAAAGGGAAGAACGAGAAACGAGGAGCATGTTTTGTCTTTGACTTTCTTTCTTCTTTCTCCCTATCTTTGCGTCTTTGCGGTTCAAGCGGTTTGTCTGTGTTAGCAAAGGAGTAGATGTGGCAGAGAGTGGTCGGAAGCCCATCGTGTTGGTGGGCGGGAACATGGGGCGCAATGATGGCGTGGAGTATACGGAGTGGTTCGCGCGGGATTTCCCGGATGTGACATTCTACTCGACCGAGGGGAAACCAGCGGTTTTGGCGCGGCACATTGCCGAGGCGGACGCCGTGATCGGCGATGTGCCGGAGCGGTTGCTGTCGCAGGCGACGCGACTGCGCTGGATTTCGTCCACCGGCGCGGGGGCGAATGCGCGCTCCGCCGCGTTCCAGGAACGCTCGGAGATCGTGACAACGACCGTCTCCGGCGTCCATGTGGCGAGCGTGCCGGAGCAGACGCTGGCGATGCTTTTTGCCTTCGCGCGCCGCCTGCCGGAGCAGATCATCAACCAACACGGCCCCCACCGCTACTATTGGCCGACCGGCATGTTCGAGATCGAAGGGCAGACGATGGGTATCCTCGGCCTCGGTCATATTGGGCAGTCGCTCGCGAAGAAAGCGCGGGGATTGGACATGCGCGTCACGGGCTGGCGGCGCTCCGACACCCCCGCACCCTCCGGGCTGCTCGATCGCCAATTCGCGCCGGACGATCTCCACGGCCTGCTCGCGGACGCTGACCATGTCGTCGTCACGCTGCCGCTGACGGCGGAGACGCGCCACCTGATCGGGGCGAACGAATTCACGGCGATGAAGCGCACCGCGCACTTCTTCAACGTCGGTCGCGGCCCGATTGTGGATCAGG
>JALYUS010000494.1 GCA_030853625.1 Chloroflexota bacterium | reverse complement strand
CAACGCGTGCAGCCAACGGTATCGGCGGACCTCCTTGCCCAACTCGGCAAGATTCCGCCCGCGACGATTGGGCATGTGCTCGATCAGGAGTTTATGGACTTCGGCCTGCGGCCGCTCACCACCAACTTCTCTTTCTGCGGCCCGGCGGTGACGGTGCGCTGCATCGGCATGGACAGCGCGATCGTCCATTACGCGGTGGACGTTGCCCAACCGGGCGATGTCGTGATTGTGGACCGCCTGGGCGATCTGCGCTACGCCTGCTGGGGCGGTGGCGTCGCACTTGCGGCACACGTTAAGGGCATCGCGGGGGCCGTCGTGGACGGCATGCTCACGGACCGCGTGGAGATCACGGAGCTGCCGTTCCACGTCTTCGGGCGCGGCCTCTCGCCCGTCACGACCCGCGCACCGGGCCTGACGGGCGAATTGAACGTCCCGGTGCGCTGTGGCGGCGTGATTGTCAACCCCGGCGACATCATCCTCGCTGATGACGATGGCGTGCTCGTCCTCGCGCCGGAGCGGGTCGCGGCGATCATCGAGGAATTCATGCCGCGCGTGCTGCGCGAGCCGGAGATGCATCGCCAGATGCGCGCGGGCGGCGTGTCACTGGCGGAACGAAGCGGATCGAAGGCGCGGATCGAGGAGACACTGCGGCGTCAGGCGGGGCAATGATTGCAGGCAAGGTTGAGGCGGGGGATGAGGCTCAACGGAGTATGCACGATGAAGGGGCAACGCACGCATGAAAATCGCGGTCTTCGGCACCGGGGCAATCGGCGGCTACATCGGCGGCAGGCTCGCCCGCGCGGGGCATGACGTGGCCTTCATTGCGCGCGGGGCGCATCTCGACGCCATCCGCGTCGATGGCCTGACGCTGCGCGAAGTCACCAACGACGACATTCTCGATGAGTTCGTCGTCCGCGCGCCCGCCACGGATACCCCCACCGACATCGGCCCGGTGGATTTCGTTCTTCTCGGAGTGAAAGCGTACGATACCGATAATGCAGCGACGCAGGCTGCGCCGCTGATGGGCGAGAACTCCGCGATCGTCACGATCCAGAACGGTCTGGATGCCCCCGAACGTCTTGGCAATCGCTACGGCGCGAAGCGTGTGATTTCCGGCACCACCAGCTACACCGCCACGATCGTTGCCCCCGGCATCATTCACCGCTTTCCCCCCGCCGATCAGGTGACGGTTGCGGAATCCACCGGCGCCGCCACGCCGCGCCTGCATGCCTTCGTGGATGCCCTCAAGGGCGCGGGAGTGCGAGGCATCCTCAGTGAAGATCCGATGGGCATCTTGTGGGACAAGTTTCTCTGGATCGGACCGGTCGCCGCCATTACCGCCGCTTCTCGCGCCACGTACGGCGATATCTTCAACCACCCGCCGACGCACGCGCTCTATCTCGCGTGTATTGACGAACTGATCGCTATTGCCGCCGCCGAGGGTACACCGATCGGTTCGGATGTTATTGCCAAGCGGAAGAACGCAATGATGACGGGGAAAGTTGTCATCAAGAGCAGTCTGCAACGCGACTTCGAGAAGGGCCGCCCGCAGACCGAGATCGAGGAGTTACTCGGTACCGTGGTGCGCCGTGGCGCGCGCGCCGGTGTTCCTGTCCCACATTTCGGGACGCTCTACGCCACCCTTTCGCTCGCCCCGAAGATTGGCTATCACTACGCGCCGTGAGGTACACGATGCAGTGCCCATTCGCTTTTCACACGAGGAGGCCGGTATGACGTATCCGTTGCCATTGCGAAAGCAGGAAGTGATCGCGTCGCGGGGGGTGGTGGCGACGAATCATCCGCTGGCGAGCGCAGCGGGCGTGGAGATGCTCGGCCGGGGCGGCAACGCCGTGGATGCGGCGATGGCGGCATTGTTCGCGCTCACAGTGGTCGAGCCGATGATGGTGAGCATCTTCGGCAGCGGCTTCGTCGTCGTGCGCGATGCGGCGGGGGTGGTGACAACGCTCGATAACTTCGCCACCTGCCCCGGCGCAGCGACGGAAACGATGTTCCGCCCACGGCCGAGCACCACCGAATGGCTGACCGAGGACGACGAGAACCGCCTCGGACACAAGGCCGTCGGCGTTCCCGGCGCGCTTGCCGGGTGGGCGGACGCGTTACGGCGGTGGGGCGCCTTGCCGTTGGCGACGGTGATCGCCCCCGCGATCCGCTACGCTGCTGATGGCTACCCCGCCTCAGCCTACCTTGTCAAAGCGATTACCGAGAATGTAGCCGGCCTCGGTCGCTTTCCCGCCAGCGCGGCGGTGTTTCTGCCCGATGGTAGCCCGCCGCATCCCGGCGACTCGATCATCCGGCGTGACTATGCGGAGACCCTGCGCGCCGTCGCCACAAGTGGGCCGGATGCGTTGTATCGCGGCCCCATCGGGGAAGCGGTCGTCGCGGACATGGCGGCGCACGGGGGCCTGATCACGATGGACGACCTCGCGACGTACAAAGTGATCGAGCGCGAGCCGGTGCGAACGACGTATCGAGGCGCGACGATCACGGGGATGGGGCCGGTGAGCGCGGGCGGCACGCACATCGCCCAGATGCTCAACATTCTCAGTGGCTTTGACATCGCGGCGTCGGGCTTCGGCACGGCGTGCACGATCCACCTGATGGCGGAAGCATTGGGCGTCGCCTTCGCGGACTGGGCGCGCTACATGGCCGACCCCGCCTTCACCGATGTGCCGGTGCAGTGGCTAACGAGCATGGCGTATGCCAGCGAACGCCGCGCCGCGATTGACCCGTATCATGCGGCCTGCCACCATGCGGGGCAACGACCGGTGATGGAGAGTGTCAACACGACGCACGTCACCGTCGCGGACGCGGACGGCATGTTCGTGACAACGACGCAGACGCTGAACCGCCTGTTCGGCTCCAAGGTGACGACGCCGGGGACAGGGATGCTGCTCAACGACATGATCTCGAACATGAATCCCTTCCCCGGCGAGACGAACAGCATCGCCGGCGGCAAGCGCATCCTCAGCAGCATGTCCCCGACGATAGTGGAGCGCGACGGCGTGCCGCTAATGGCCCTCGGCACCCCCGGCGGGCGGCAAATCTTCCCCGCCGTAATGCAGGGGATTCTCAACGTCCTCGACCACGGCATGACACTGCAAGAGGCCGTGGAAGCGCCGCGCATCTGGACGGACGGCGGCGCCTTGTTGCTCGAAGACCGCTTCCCGAACCTCCCGGCGCTCGTCACCGCGTTGGAAGGGATGGGGCACCGGGTGTCCGTCGTGCAGAAAGTCGCGGGCGGCATGAACGGCGTGCTGCGCGACGCGCGATCCGGCCTGTTCCACGGCGCGGCCTGCTGGCGCGCGGACGGCACCCCCGTTGGCGTCAGCGGCGGCTTCGCGACGATGGAAGGTGACACATTGGCGGGCGTCAGTTGACGCATTGAAACGTTGAACCGCCAATACTGCCGGGAGAGCACCCACAAGAACGCTAGGAAATTTGGCAATGAACACAGACACGCATCATTGTCAGGCTCCTATGCATAGGATTCGACGAAGGGCAGGCGATCTTGCCTGTAGCGTGGAGGCGATCACGCTGGACATGGTGAAGCGGCTCGACACGAAGCACGGCTTCGTCTTGCAGCGTCTCAGCACTCTCGATAGTTCATAACACGCTCTACGTTGATCGAGAACGCATACGCCCTGACCGAACCTCAGGGCGTATGCGTTCCTCAGTTGACGGTGGCGCTCGTGCGGTCGTAGGGGATGATCTTGTCCCATTCATCGGCGGCGGAGCGCGCGACAACCGCGACGATCGGTTCGGTATCGCTCATGTTGAAGACTTCGTGCGGGACGCCCGGCTCGATGAAAATGAAATCG
>JALYUS010000488.1 GCA_030853625.1 Chloroflexota bacterium | reverse complement strand
AGTAACAAGTAACGCGTGGTATCGGCACCCGCGCGTTACGTATTGCTTCTCAGAGCAGCCCCATGCCCCGCTTCGCATTGGTGAGGGTCTGATCGGCGACAGGTCGAACGCGATCCGCGCCCTCTTTAAGGATGCGCTCGACGTAGCCCGGTTCGGCGGTAATTTCGGCATACCGCTGCTGCAACGGCGACAATTCGCCGATCACCACATCCGCCAGCGCCCGCTTGAACGCGCCATATCCCTGCCCGGCGAAGCGCGCCTCAATCGTCTCGCGCGTTTCGCCGGTGAATGCCTGATAGATCGAGAGCAGATTGAAGATGCCGGGGCGGCTTTCATCGAAGACGATTGTGCCGACGCTGTCTGTTGTCGCCCGCTTCACCTTGTCCCAGATCATGTCCGGCGTGTCGGTGAGAAAGATCGCATGATAGCGGCCCGTCGCGCTCTTGCTCATCTTCTTTGTTGGCTCATCGAGGCCCATCACACGCGCGGCTGATTCGCCGATCCACGGTTCCGGCACCGTAAACGTCTCGCCATACATCCGGTTGAACCGCTCCGCGATGTCGCGCGTCAGTTCGACGTGCTGCTTCTGGTCCTCGCCGACCGGCACGCCGTTCGCGTGGTAGAGCAGAATGTCCGCTGCCATCAGCATTGGGTACGCGAGCAGCCCGACTGACGAGCGTTCGCGCTGCTCGCCCGCCTTATCCTTGTACTGCGTCATCCGCTCTGCCCAGCCGAGCGGCGTCACGCAGTTGAAGAGCCACGCGCATTCCGCGTGCGCCGTCACATGGCTCTGCACGAAGAGCGCGCACCGCGATGGGTCCAGCCCGGCGGCGAGAAAGACGGCGGCGAGCTCGTACGTCGCGGCCCGCAGCGCGCCCGGGTCCTGGGGGAAGGTGATCGCGTGCAAGTCCACGATGCAGTAGATATTGTCCCACTGATCCTGCTTCTCGACCCACCGGCGGATCGCGCCGAGATAGTTGCCGATGTGCAACTGCCCGCTCGGCTGGATGCCGCTAAAGACGCGCGGTTTGACGACCGTGCCGGTAATCGGTTGCCTCGTCTGTTGTGTTGCGATCATATCTCAAACCCCCTACTGCCCGAAGGGCGCCCGCCTCCCGAAAAGGAGGGGGAATTTTGCTCCCCCTTTTCGGGGAGAAGTCGCGCTAGCGCGGCGCGTTATCCCAGACATCAATAGCGGTGTTGAGCGCCCAGAGAAGGCCGCTCGATGGATCGTCAATCAGGACGCCGCGCGCGAAAAACTGGGCTTTGGCGATGGAGGGCTGCTCGTCTGTCGTTGCGTAACCGAGCGCCTGCTGGACGACGGCGTTTTCCCGCCAGACCTTGCCAAAGCCACGCTTCGGTAGGGAGGTGTTTGGGCGCGGGCCGGGTGCGAGATCGCCGTTCGGATCACCTTCATTCCATGTATCCGCATAGACGGAGAGTTGCACGCCGGTCTTGCTGAGCACGTAAATGACGTGTGAACTCTTCATGTAGAACATGTACCCGCTCTCGAATGGCTGAAAGGTAAGCGTTTCGTCGTATGCCGTGCCGGTCGCCGCGCCGAGGGGGAAGGCGCTGGAGTTCTTCGCGGCCAGATTGTTGACGCCCGTCGCGAAGAATGTGTCCGCGCCGGTGATTCCCACCGTCGCCACTACCGGACGGGGCGGCGGAGCCAATGTCGGACTTGTCTGGTTGTAGCGCCACTGCGCGTAGTGCTGACCAATATTGCCGAACTCGACGGCGAAGCCCGCCGGGTTGCCGGGCGTGTAGGTGAGCACGCGCCGCTCGAAGGCCTGCACAAAGACGGGCCGTGTGACGCCGCCAACCGCCAGTTGCGTCCCGAACGCGGGGCTGATCGGAAACCCCAGGACGCTCTGCCACGGTAGCGGCAGGTCGTTCAGATACTCCCAGAATGCCTTCGGCACGTACTGGCCGTATCGCCCGCCGGGATCGGTGATGTACTGGACGAGCGCCAGTTGCGGATCGGTCGGTGTGACGTTCGACTGGACGAATGCGCCATTCGCGTAGGTCGTTGTCAGGGCGCCAGTCACACTTTGCGGCGCGCGTTCCGGCAGTTTCGCGAGGTCGGCATAGGTCGGCCCTGCCTGCCCCGGATCGCCCGCCACGCCGATCGTCGCAGGCAGACGTTGCTCGAAGGCAGTGTCGCCAACCTGCACCCGGCCGGTCTTCAGTTCGACGGTGAGCAGGCCATTCGTGACGCTATTCGGGCCGGCCCGTTCCATCCGCGCCTTATCAAAATACTGCACAAGTCGCGTGCCGCCCGCCGCTTCTGCGTATGGCTCCTGCATGCCGACGCTGGCATTGGCGAGCGGCCCCCAGAAGTTCGGCCTGTTCAGTTCGACCGATTCCCACTGGAACCGAAAGACCGGCGCCGCGAAATCCGCCGCCGCATCCACGCTACTGCTGACACCGATCATGCCCGCGATCATCACGCAAATGAGCAGGCTTCGTATCGTTCGTGCCCTCATCAGCCTCTCCTTCCCCTCGGAATTCCACGATCCCGGCGCATGGTACTACGGCATGCAAAGGAGATGCCAATCGCGGCGAAATTCGAGGAATCTGCTCCTGTCACTTGACTTGCATACGATTCGCCCCTTTTATACAGCATAAACATGGCGTATGCTTGGTACATGCTCCGTACGGATTGTACTATTGTCGTACGGCGAGAATGGAGAAACAATGACCGCGCTCATGCATGAGATACAAGCCAGTGACGCGCGCGCGCGCCTACCTGATCTCATCACCCAGGCGGTCCGCGCCGGTGTGCCTTCGATCATTTCGCGACAGGGCAAGGAGCGCGCAGTCCTCGCATCTGCGGATATTTGGCGTCGCATGACCGCACCGTACGCGGTCCATGTCCAGTATTTGCCCGATGAGGAAACGGGTGCATGGGCGCTCTGGATCCCGGAACTGCGCCTCCATGCGGAAGGGGCGACGATTGCGGAGGCGCGTACGGAACTTGTTTCTATCGTACATGACTATCTGGAGCAGTACCTCTCCAACTTGCCGCAGTATCAATACATCGAGGACCGCGCGGCGGAACTCCTGTATATTCTGCGGCTCTGGCTCGCACAGGATGATCGCGATCTGGCGCACCTCCTGTTTGATCCCTCGATCGTGTAAGATGCCGCGTAGGCCAACTTGGAGTGACGTCCGGCAGTTCTGCCTTCGGCAGGGCTTCGCGCATACCGCAACACACCACGACTATTACGAGAAAGAGGTCGCACCGGGTCTTACCGCCAGGACCCGGATTTCGCACGGGAAAGACGCCGACACCGTATCCGTTAATTTATGGAAACTCGTCTGGCATGAACAATTACGCCTGAGGAGTGAAGAGAATTTTTGGCTCGCCCTCGATGCTATGCCTTTCTCGTACGATCTTCCACCAACACCATTATCACCGGAGCCGCTTCCGGGCTATCTGCTGCGGCACCTCCGCGAGCATCGCCATCTCTCGGAAGGCGAAGCGGCGCAGGTCAGCCATGAGGACGCACAGCGTTCGTTCGATGAATGGTGTAGCCGGAATCAGTAGGCAATTTGAACCACCAAGACACGAAGAGCACGAGGGAAAGAAGAAAAAAGAAAATTCTCTTCTTCTCTTCCCTTCTTCGTGCTCTTCGTGTCTTCGTGGTTCAATTCTCTTTCTCTCTGCGTCTTTGCGGTTCAGTCGCTTTTCAGTCCCACGGCTCCACATCGGTGAGGGCGTGGCGGAGGGTGTCGAGGGTCAGGTTGCCGCCGGAGAGGATGACGGCGACCTTCTTGCCCGCCAGTTCGTCGCGCATCTTCACCGCTGCCGCCATCGCCGCCGCGCCCGCCCCTTCCGCGAGCAGTCGCCCAGCGCGCAGGAGAAGCAGGATCGCCTGCCGCATCTCTTCTTCGGAGACGAGCACGACCTCATCCACGCCCGCGCGCATCGCGAAAGGAAGCGCGAACGCCTCGCGGGTGGCAAGACCCTCCGCGAAGGTCTGCTGCGCGTCGAAGGCGAGCATCCGCCCCGCACGCCACGATTCGTAGACCGCTGGCGCTCCCGCCGCCTGCACGCCGATCACGCGGATCGTTGGGTTGATCGCCTTCGCGACGACCGACGCGCCCGACACGCCGCTTCCGCCGCCAAGCGGGACGATCAGCACGTCGAGATCGGGCGCCGCTTCAAGGATTTCCAATGTATACGTCGCGACCCCGGCAATCAGGAGTGGTTCGTTCGCGGGGTGGACGAAGCGCATCCCCTCCGCCGCCGCGCGCCGCTCGGCCTCGCCGAGGAATTCGCCGATGTCCTTGCCATAGAGGACGACCTCCGCGCCGAGGGCGCGCATCGCGCGCACTTTGTCGGGGTTCGCGGCTTCCGGCCCGTAGATGATCGCCCGCGCGTCGAAGAGCCGCGATGCGTAGGCGATGGACTGGCCGTGATTGCCCGTGCTCGCCGTGACGATGCCGCGCGCCCGCTCGTCGTCGCTCATCCGGGCGAGCAGGTTGATGCCGCCGCGCAGTTTGAAGGCCCCAATCGGCGTCAGGCTCTCGCACTTCACGTAGACGGTGCAACCGAGTTCTTCCTTGAGCAGCCACGGCTCGATCAGCGGCGTCGGTGTGAAGTAGGGCGCAATCGTCGCACGGGCGACATAGACATCGTGGAGGGTCGGAATTTGCCACGGAACGTCGGCGCCTTCGGTCATTGTCGTTGGTGCGGCACTTGTCATCAGCGGGATGTCCTTTCTCGATTAATCCAGCAGGCCGGCGGTGGTCAATTCCTCTTTGAGGGCACGGAGCGTGCGGTATTTCTCCCGCAATCCGGCGAGATACTGCTCCCATCCCTCGTAATCATCCAATCGGTCGTATAGTTCGCGCACTGTCACGAGATAGCCGCACGCCTGCCGGTAACTCTCGCGATTCCGCCCGGCAATCAGACTCTCGATGTGTTGCTGATAGATTTCACGCGCGCTTTTTGGTCGGGTCGCTTCCGCAGCCTTCGCAACGGTGAGCGCCGTCTGTGAGCCGGAGAGATAGGGATAGCCGAAGGGGATGCCCGCCGCTTTGTGCTGCTTCTTCGGCTTCAGGACACAGTCAATGGCGCGATCCAACTCGCCCTCCTCGAGATAGATGGAAACCAACAGAGTGGTCTGATCTCCTTGCTGGAGAGAGGCGAGCAGTTTCACGTGCAACGTCTCCCATGTGCCAATTTTCCCGGCGAGACGACGAATCTCCTTGTATATAGCGAGCTCCGGACGTATCTGGAAAAGTTTGAGCGCGAGTTCGAGCGCGCCGGTATCGTTACCGTGTGTCGCGTCGTAGGTCATGAGCCATTCAGTGACCCGGCTATCCTGCGATGTCGCGGCGCGTTCCTGGATGAGCCGTTCCGCCACATCCTGCTGCTTGTGTGCAACGAAGCGGTCGGCAAGGCCGAGCAGATGGTAATCGGACACCTCCCGCGCCTCGTGTTCCGCTTCCTCGACGCGGTTGAGCGTGAGCAACCGCTCAATCAGATCGTCCGTGCGGCTCGTCTCGCGACAGAGACGGATGAATGCCTCATCATCAAGGGTATCGGTTTCGAGGTCGAGCAGAAATGCTCCATACGCCTGGCGGTGGTAGTCGTCATTCCAACTCTTGCCCGACGGCAGGGCCATCCGTACCCACTCCGCGACGGTTCGCCGCTCCGCGTCCGTTAGCAGATCAACGAGCGTGCTCGCAATCTCGCCGGAGAGCTCGCTGCGCCCACTTTCGATGTCGGCATGGTAAATGGCGAAGAGCGCCGGGAGAATCGCCGCGCGCGTTTCCGGTGCGACGGTCAACCCGGAGAGCGCGTCAATCAACCCCTCGACACAGCGGAAAATGATCTCTTGCAGCGCGCCGTCTTCATCGTTATATGTTCCGTACTGATCGAGCATCGCAGACGAGATTGCCTCGTAGGCCGTCGTCGCGTTCGTGTAATCCCGCTGTTGAAGGAAAGTATCGGCGATCTCGACGAGCGGCACGATCTCGCGAGCGATCTCGATCTCCGCGCGCCATTCATAGCCACCACGATGAAAGGCGGCAATGATCTGGCGGTGGAACACCGCGCGATTGATCGGTTGGCTGGCCTTGCCGCCGACGACGAGCGGCATATCCAGGAGCGATTCCAGATCGGGGTATCGCCGGATCATCTGCTCAATGAGCGCGATCAGTTCATCTTTGTCGCGCCGTTGGAGCGCGGCATCGGTCTCTTCCGCCTCGCGGAAGGCTTCGGGCCGGTTCAGCCATGTGATGAGCAACGCAGCGACGTGCTTGCAATAGCCTTCTTCACCGACCGGACACGTACAGTCCGCACTGGCAATTCCACGGGGCTTGAATGTTACTTCCACACGGTAGGGTTCCGGCATCGAGCCGATGCAGGACGCCTTCAGGGCCATGCCCTGCCTGCGGGCATTGATGATCGCGCCGTCGCGCGCATATTGCCGCCCGCGCTGCCAACTCTGCGCGTCAAAGCGAGCGCGCACCGTATCCTCGCTCAGTTGGGGAACCGTCTCCATGTGTGTGCCGTCCTCGCGGTGCGGATGCCTATGGATGGAGTGTACTACGGCTCAGAACGGTTTGATTGCGTAGCCCGCGTACTGGATCGGCGTCCGCTTGCCAATCGCCATTGGCAGTCGCGCGCCGATTCCGGCATAGGTGATTGCCCCGCGCTTCAGTTGGCGGAACGCCGCGATGGCGCGGAGGGGGTTGCCTTTCGGGTTGATACCGACGATGTCGCGGCATGCCAGGTCGTGTCGTGTCAGGGCGACGCGCAGTTCGTCGGGCGTGATGAACATTGCCCAATCGTGGAGATGCGTCGTCATGATCCGCGTCGGTTTCCACTCCTGGAAAAGTTTGATAACAATCAGTTTGCTGAGAAACGTCCGGTTGATCGTGTCAAAAAGGTAGACGCCGCCCGGCTTGAGCACGCGCGCCGTCTCGGCGATTACGCGGTCGAGATCGTCCACATGCTCTAACACGTCGCAGCAATAGACGATGTCGAAGGATGCGTCCGCGAAGGGAATCGTTTCGCCGGAGGCAACGCGATAGGTGATCGCCAGCCCCGCTTCCTTCGCATGCGCCGCTGCCTGCACGATCGTGGGTGCGGAAGGATCAATGCCCGTTACATCGCCGGCGAGTGCGGCGAACTCCTCCGCGAGGAAGCCGCCGCCACAGCCGATATCGAGTATCTGCTTCCTTCGTGGATCAATGTGCAGTTTGTTTACGAGCACATCGCGCATGTAGCCGAATCGGACGGGTGTGAGGGCGGCGAGCGCGGAGAGAAACCGGGTTTCGTCTCGCCACGGCTCGGTATCATAGACCGCGTTATCAACGGGCATGTGGCCTCCATTTCTGTGATTGCGATCGAAGCGCCAGTATACCGCATACGCCCAACTCTCCTGTACAGACAGTTGACAAAACATTTGGAGGCATGGGAGTATCATACTGTGCGGTGAGGCTTGTTGGCCTTCTTTCTCCCTCTCACATTTCCTGTTACAGCACTGCTCGGCAAAGGACGTGTCTCATGGCTCGCTCCGCACCTTCCTCTCCCTATCACGCCACAACGCGCACCCGGCCGCTCCCAGCGGCGCGGCGCACCCATCGCGTGCGGCAGCGGCGGCGCGTCCCGCTTTTCCGTCTCTTTGGCATACTCACGCTCGCCGTGCTTATCTTCGCGATTGTCGCGGGGCTGGTGATGGGGGCGTTGATCAAGCGGCAGGCAGGGCGGGATGAGGCGCGGCCATCGGACGCGATCGTCGTACTCGGCGCGGCGCAGTGGGACGGGAAGCCGTCGCCCGTGTTGCAGGCGCGGCTCGATCACGCTTTCGATCTCTATGCCGCCGGACTTGCACCGAAAGTAATCGTCACCGGTGGGGTTGGCGTGGGCGATAGTTACTCAGAGGGTGAGGTGGCGCGGCAGTACCTCCTGCGGAAGGGCCTCCCGGCTGCTGCCGTACTGACCGAGAATCGCGGCCGTTCATCCTACGAATCCATGGAAGGCGCGACCCTGCTCATGCAGCGCAACGGCTGGCACAGCGCGCTGCTCGTCTCCGACCCGTTCCATATGTATCGCCTCAAGCGGATGGCGACAGATCTCGGTGTCCAGGCGGCGACCTCCCCGACGCGCACCAGCCCCATCCGCCCCGGCAGCAACGAGGAGCGCCGCTACATGCTTCGCGAAGTCGCCACCCTCGCCGATTACCTCCTCTTCCGTCATTAACACGGAAACCGGAGAGAACCGCAAAGACACAAAGAGCGCAAAGGACGCGAAGAAGAAAGAGCGAAATGTTCGTAAGGATACTTTAATCAGTCTATTTCTTCCTTCTCGTGCTTTCTTTGCGATCTCTGCGTCCTTTGCGTCTCTGCGGTTCTCCCCGATTTGACTCCCTGTTTTCCGATCCACTATCGCTTTTTCGTTACCGAACGGGTAGTTATTCGTTCTGTTTTGTGCAAGGATACGGGGCCTTGTGGGGGCGGCGCGACGAGGAGTGCATGCTGTGGGGTCATCAGTGCGGGAGCGCGCGCGTCGGGGCGCGTCATTTGGGCTATTCGTCGTGCTTTTTCCCATGTTGTGCTCGCTTGTGACGGTTCATGCCGCCGCTCCTTTTTTGCTTGATCCGATCTTTCAGCCATTCGCGAGCAGCCTTGGCACGAACATTCTCGGCTTGCCAATTTCGCCGGTCATCACGCGGGACGGCATGCGTTACCAGTATACCGAGCGCGCGCGACTCGAAACGCCGGTGAATGGTGGCCCTGTCCAACTGAGCCGCGCGGGGGCGATTCTCTCTTCGGGGCGCGATTTCACACCACTGGCGTCAAGCAGCGTCAATGCGGACGCGCGCTATTTCCCGGAGACCAATCATAGTCTCGCCTATGGTTTCCGCCTCTACTGGGAGCAGCATGGCGGCGTCACGGTCTTTGGCTTGCCGATCTCTGAGGAGTTTGTGGAGTTCAACCCGACAGACGGCAAGCAGTACGATGTCCAGTACTTCGAGCGTGCCAAGTTCGAGCGGCACCCCGAGTTCGCCGGGACGCCGAATGAGATTCAACTCGGCTTTCTCGGCAAGCAACTCTATCAGTTCTATGAGGGTGTCGGGATGCCTGGGGTGATCGCGCCGGTTCCCGGTCTGACGCGGCCCTCCAACCCGGACATCGGCCTCGTCACTGAGTTCACGAACCAGCCGCGCGACCGCCTTCTGAAGATGGTCGGCGATCTCGGCGTGCGCTGGGTGCGGCAGCCCGTCCAGTGGTTCGCACTCGAACCGGCGCCAGGGCAGTATGACTTCGGCGGTCTCGATCTTCTCCTCAATGATCTGAAGGTGCAGGGCGTCAATGTGCTTCTCACCGTCTCCGGTAGCCCGACATGGGCGACGGTGGCCGGCGACAACGGCGGCCCGCGCGACCCGGCGGATTTCGCGCGCTTCATGTCCGCGCTGGCAACAAAATTTGCGGGGCGCGTCGGGGCGTACGAAATCTGGAATGAGCCGAATCTCGCGCTTGAATGGGGGCCGCGCGTTGATCCGAACGCCTACGTGGAGATGCTCAAGGCGGTCGCGCCAGCCGTCCGTGCGGCGGACCCGCATGCGATCATCGTCGCCGCCGCGCTCGGCCCGACGGGGTACAACGACCCGAAGATCGGCATAGACGATGTGCGCTACTTGGAGCAGTTAGAAGCCTACCAGAATGGTGTCTATCGCTACATGGCGGACGTGCAGGGATCGCACCCGTATGGCTATCGTAGCGCGCCGGATATGCTTCCACCAGAGAAGGCAAACACAGGGGAATATACGGCCCATCCCTCATTCTACTTCCGCCGCATCGAGCAGCAACGGTTGGCGATGATTCGCGCGGGGGATGGGGGCAGAGCGATGTGGGTGACTGAGTTTGGCTGGGGGAGCGGCAACTTTCCCGAGTTCTCCGATGTCTCGGAAGAGACGCGGGCGCAATGGATCACTCAGGCCGTCCAGCAGACCCGCGCTCGCTACCCGTGGGTCGGCGCGATGTTCGTCTGGAATCTCAACTGGAGCGTCTTCAGCCCGCCCGATGTCTCGTGGGGGTATTTCAGCCTCATCAACCCGGACTACAGCCCGCGCCCCGCCTACAACGCCGTGAAATACCTACCGAAGTAGCAGGTAAGACAGTTGGTTGGCGAAGTCAGTGACAAGACAGTGAAGGCGTGGGAACAGGGGATTAACCCACCGAGCGCCCCGGCTTTGCGGCTCCTCCAGATCGCGGAAGCGCATCCTGAAGTGTTCCGAGAGCGATTGGAAGCCTAATAAACCCGCGCGTATGACACTCCCGTATCATCATGCATCGTCTTTCTCAGTGTTCTCTGCGCTCGCGTTTTATCCGTTCAGCCAATCATCGAGCGGCTGCGTGAGGAGCATTGTGCGCGTTGTGCCGTCGCGGTGGATGATGCGTGCGTCTTCGAGGGCCTGGAGGATCGCCGCGCCGAGCGCGCCACCGAGATGCGGGCGGCGTTCCGTCCAATCGAGGCAGCCGACGGCATACATCCGGCGGGCCTGTTTCGCCTGGTCGAGGTCCACACCACGGGCGCGGAGTGCTCCTTCGCCCATCGGTGTGAGATGGTAGCGCGGGCGCGGCCCATCCGCCGTTACCAGCCAACCCCGTTCGAGGAGCGCATCGAGCATCTGAACGCCCGCGACGCCGGCGAGGTGATCGTAGCAGGTGCGGGCATAACGGATCGGCATGTCACGCTGGACGGCGCGGGTTGCCTGCGTGCTGCGTTTCGGTGCGTGCATCGTCGCTGACATTAGTCCTCCTAGTGCTGCAAACAGCGCGCGGATACGCTCCGTGTCCACATGGTAGGTATGCTGGCGGCCAACGGTC
>JALYUS010000475.1 GCA_030853625.1 Chloroflexota bacterium | reverse complement strand
TGCCTGGCGGTAGGCGACATCCTCGAGGTGCTCGAGGGTGAGGGCAAAGTTGAGGATGGCGAAGTCATCGGGAAGGTTGGCGGCGAGGGACTGCGCCTCGAAGAGGGCGATGCCGCTGAGGGGCGCGGCGACGAGGGCCGCGGCACCGAGGACGCCTTTGAGGACGGCACGACGCGAGAGTTCCGCATGCACGATGCGTAAAATACGATCTTCCACGATCTGGTTGCTCCTTCCTCACGCTGAGGACTACTACTGCGACATAACACGGCGCGCATCGGTAGAATCGCTACCCACAGTACGCACCCGCCGTACAATCGGATCAGTGACCGCCCCTCAGGCGATCTCGCGCCTCATCTCACCCCTTTCGAAAATGAATCAATACACTAAGAGAAAACCCCGAAATCAATACAGCAAGAATAGTGCCAAATCAATGTAGCCTTCCTTCGCACCGCACCCATGACCGCCGAATAGGCAGTTGATGCCGTGATTTAGCGTTCTGTCTGTGCAGCGGTGAAGAAGGCTTCCATGCATTCCAATTGATGTACTTCCTCCGGTTAATGACGACGCGCCCCCGATAGAGGATCGAGGGCGCGGGTCACATTTGCCGTAGGTGCCCATCGCATCGGTGGTGGTGTTCCGCCGAATTGTCGGGCTAGGCTGTTAAGGCGGGTGACATCACCGTAATGATGCCCGTCAAAAGAGGAAATCAGAGGGGATATCTATCGCCAACACCCGCATGGGTGTGAGGCTGCACATCTTCGTGAATACCTCAAGCCAGCGAACCAGCAAGGTATCCTATTGTTAAGCGTTCCCGGTCGCCGTCTTTTGCGTCTCCCGGTTTGTGAACATTGTCACTATATCATGCTATCCCGGCTGGGTCAACCCTTCCAATGACCGGGAACCAATCCCGTCCCTTTGGGGAGGTTATCTGGCGAAACGTCCGTCACATCAGCCTTTGCATGATTCGTACCATCAGTCATCATTGGCAACATCTATCGCGGCGATACTATTCCGCGAGATGACTCAACGACTCTGCGAGTTGCTTCAACCGCCCCGCGTTGACGGCGTAGTATTTCATCCCATTCGTGGGACGGACACGGACGATTTCGGCTGATTCCAGCATGCTCAAATGGCGCGAGACGGCGGATTGCGAGATGCCGAGCCGGGCGACGACTTCTTGCGCGTAGAGTTCGCCATCCCGGAGAATCGCTATGATCTTGAGGCGCGTGCCGTCCGCCAGCGCGCGTAGCGCCGCCAGATCGTCCGATGCGGCCGATTCCTCCACGATCCGCCCGTTGCGCGCCGGGCGACCGAGCGGCCGCGTCGCATCGAAGTAGACGACCAGTTCCGGCGGATAGAGGACATAGGAGAGGAACGGGCCGAGGTGGACACAGGGCACAAAGGTCGCTCGTTCCACTTCCCGCGCCGCGTGTTCGATCTCCGGCGGCAGGCGGTTCCCCGTCATGTCCGCGAACGCTTCGTCGAGGTACGACTCATGCAGCCGCTCTGCCCGCTCCGCCGCACCGTGCAGCGGCTCCCGCGATGCGGCGAAATCCGCCGCATGAAATCGCTCTTCATAGATGTCATAGAGGGCGAGCGTCTCCGCCTTCAGGTCGTTGGGACGCATGGCGAGCGCGACGATGTCCGCCAGATTCGCGCGCGTGATGCCGGGGGCGAGAAAGCGTTCCCACGCGGTGCGGTCGCCGTCCGCCGGGTCGGGGATCGTCGTGCCCTGTTCGTGATGGACGCGCCGGAGCGCCCGCATCAGTGCGTTCTGGAACCAGGCGGGAGACTGATGGGCGAGGGCGGCGCGATAGGTGGCATACGTCGCGGTGCGGCGATCGGGCGCAAGGGGATCAAAGGACATCAGGAGTTCTTCAGCAAAGTAAATACCGCGACCGGACGAACCGTACAACGTGTCGAGCATATGCGCGCACGTATCGTCGAGCGCGGCGTGCGTTGCCGTACACCAGGCATCCGCTTGTGTGCCCATCTCCGGCGCCCGGTAGACGAGGACGAGCGTGGCAACGAAGTCCAGCGGAGCGGAAACGACGAAATCCATCGTCAGTGTTGGCCGCCCGACGAGCAATTTGCCCACGCCTCCACCCCTCCTCCGCTCGACCCGGCGGCTGCGACGCAATCACACACGTTATGCGGATATGACGATAGCAGCACAGAGGTTATGCCGTCAAGCGCATAGGGTAGCGATGCAGGGAAGACGCGATTCTTTCCTGCGCTGGTTCGACTGGCAATCAGGCCCGCGTGCGAGTAATCCCGGCATCCTCGAATGCCTTTGCAACGACATGGTAGGACTGCGTCGCGGCGGCGAGCGCATCGAAGTCCGGGCGGGATTGCACCATCAGGCTGATCTCGACGGTGACGTACTCCTGCCACCCCGCGCGATCCATTGCCTTGAGATAGCCGACGTAATCCATCTCGCCTTCGCCGGGGATCAGGAACTGGTGGTCCGGCGCGATGCCGCGCTCGTCCTTAATATGCGTGTGAACGGTGTACGGCACGAGTTGCGCGACGACCGTCTCCATATCTATGCCCTGCACATTGAAGTGGCTGATGTCGAAATGGATACCGAGCGCGGGCGAATTGACCTGCTCGACAAGCCAGATCGCCTGCTCCGGCGTGTGCAGCGCGTTGCTGACATGCGGCTCGACGCCGACGATCACGCCGGCCGCTTCCGCATAGGCGGCGGCATTGCCGAAGAGCTCCACCAGCTCATCCTTCACCATCTCCCAACTGCCCGGTTCGCCCGCCGAGGTGGTGCTGACGGAGAGATGTTCGCCCGGTTTCTGCAATTCCGCCGCAAGATCAAGGTAGGTTTTGAATGTTTTGATATTTTGC
>JALYUS010000461.1 GCA_030853625.1 Chloroflexota bacterium | reverse complement strand
TGCTCGTTGTCGCAGCGGGGGCCGTCGTCGCGGAGACGACACTCCCAGCGGGTTTGGTTGCCGCTGCTGCCGCACTCGTGGTCGGCGCCGTTGTCGCACCACCCGCCGCCGTTGTCGGCGCGCTCGTCGCCGCGCCCGTTGTACCGGCCGGTTTAGGCGTGGCGGTCGCGTTGCCCCCGCCGCAGGCGGCGAGCAGCGCCGCTGCCGCGCTCGCGGCCGTCCCCGCGAGAATCGTCCGCCGTGAAATCGTCGTACGCATAGATCGTTCCTTCTTCCTTGTCGCATTCATTGCGACTATCGCATCATCGCGCGGGGATGATGCCATCGTTCGGTTGTGTCAGGCGCTGAACAGTCCCATAATCGTATGATAATGTCTGTAATGCATCGCCGCAAGGTTATTTGCACCGCCAAAACTACTCACACCCGGTGCGTCAGGGCGGTCGTCTCTATCTCGTCATTCACCTCCTCATCGTTGGCCGATGTGCCGTCGGTTTACTCTCTGCTCGCCATCCACATCTCCATTGGCGTCGCACCTCAATCTGGCCCAACATTGCGGGGCGGACCCTGAGGCGCGTCACCGTCTATGGCGTTCTTCTTTGGCGCCATTGCCGCAATATGGGCATGCAATTCGTTGAGTTGCGTTGACTGGACGAGGATCATCGCCCGATCGCCGGGCAGTAGCCGGGTAATTCCCCGCGGGATGATTGTCTGGCCGTCTCGCTCGATGGTGATCACCAGCGTGTCCGAGGGGAGGCGCAGATCACGCAGGAACTGGCCCGCCAATGGGCTGCGCTCATCAACCGTCACTTCCACCAGCTGCGTCCCACGCAGTTCCTCCGCCGGCACCGGGCGGCGACGCTGTGTCTCCAGCTGTTTGAGCACGGTCCGGCTGTATGCCCGGATGACATCGCTCCGATTGAGCATCCCAATCACCTGCGTCGGGTTATCGCCTGCGACCACCGGCATTTGCCGCACATCGTGCGTATTCATGCGGTGGATTGCCTCACTCAAGTCCTCGTCCGGCAGCGCAGTCACGACCGGACGGCTCGCTAATTCCTTCACGGTCGCGCCGATCTTATTGTCAAGGATTGCCCGTTCGAGATCGCTGGCAGTGACAATGCCCAGGAGCGCGTCCCGTTCGTCAAACACGACGAGCGCCGGGGAATGGCTCTGATCGAGGTACTCCGCCGCTTCGGTGACGGCAAGATCGGCGGGGACATGCGGGACAGTGTCCGTCATTGCCGCCGCGACCGGGATGCTACGCATCGGATCAACATCGCGGCCGAGATGTAAGTCAATCCCCCGGCGGCGGAGTTTCAGCGTGTAAATCGTGTCACGGCTGATTGCCTCGGAGAGGAACGTACTCAGGGCGACCGTGACCATCAGCGGAAGGATAATCCGGTAATCGCCCGTCAGTTCGAACAGGATAATGACGGCCGTGATCGGCGCGCGTGCGGCCCCCGCGAAGACCGCGCCCATCCCAACGAGGCCGTATGCCCCGGCGGGGGAGACAACGCCCGGAAAGAGCCTCCCCAGGACGAGGCCGTACGCGGTCCCAAGCATCGCGCCCATGAAGAGCGACGGGGCAAAGACCCCGCCCGATCCTCCCGAACCGATCGTCAGCGAGACGGCGAGCATCTTGGCGACAACGAGCACGATCAGGAGCCGGACTCCGAACTTCCCCGCGAGCGCATCGCCCATCGCCGGATAGCCGACTCCGAAAATCTGCGGGAGGAAAAACCCGATGCCGCCGAGCAGCAATCCGCCGATCGCGGGCTTGAGGTATTCCAACATCGGGATCGCATCGAAGCGGTCCTCAAACCAGTAGAGCGTCCGGCTGAAGGCGACACCGACGACGCCGCCAATCACGCCGAGTATGGCATAGAAGATAAACTCGCTGACGTGCGCCAGTTGATAGGGTGGCACGGCAAACGCCGGTGCGTTCCCAAACGCCGTCCGCCCGACGACGCTTGCGGTCACGCTGGCAATCACGACGACGCCGAACGAACGGGTGGAGAATTCGCCGAGGATCAGTTCAAGCGCGAAAAAGACGCCCGCGATCGGTGCATTGAAGGTCGCCGCGATACCACCGGCGGCGCCGCAGGCAACGAGCGTCCTGATGCGCTGATCGGACATATGAAAGAGTTGCCCGATGGTCGAGCCGAGCGCGGAGCCGATTTGCACGATCGGCCCCTCGCGCCCGACGGACCCACCCGACCCAATACAGAGCGCTGACGCCAGTGATTTGCCCACGGCCACCACGGGACGGATGCGTCCGCCACGCAGCGCCACAGCCTCCATCACTTCCGGCACGCCGTGTCCCTTTGCCTCCCGCGCGAAAAAATAGATCAGCGGCCCGAAGAGGAGCGCGCCGACCACGGGAATAAGGACGACGGCCGCTGATCCCAGTGTCTGGCGGAGCGCAGGCTCCAGCACGCCAAAGAACAGGTGCGTAAACTCATTGATCAGCGCCCGAAAGACGACCGCACCGAGACCCGCGCCGAGACCAACGCCAAGCCCGGACGCCACAAGAATCTGTGTTTCGCTCGGCCCGGACCAGTGCATCCTACCCGCAAGGCGCTTCGCAATCGGTGACAAGCCACTCATCATCGTGTAGTACCTCGATGTTCGATGTTCGGAGTTCGGAGTTCGGAGTTTCGTACATCATCGAACTCCGAACATCGAACTCGGAACTCCCCTTCCGACTCCGGCGACCTCAACGGTCAGCGCCTGCTTCCGATGCCGACACTGCCGACACATGTGGTGGGGGTGCGGTGAGATACGCGCGCACCTCGGATTCCTGTTTTGGGTCAACGACGATCGTCACGACATCACCGGGCCGCATTTCCGTATTGCCGCGCGGCACGATCGCCACGCCATCGCGCCGAATCGCCACGACGAGTGTTCCCGTCGGCAAGCGTGCGTCAGCCAGCGTCATGTTGGCGATCCGCGCGCCCGGTGTAACGATTGTTTCAAGCAGCGCCGTGTCCGCCGCCAGTGCATCCAACCGCCGCACGCCGCTCGTCAGTGCGTCGCGGTAGGCGGCGGTGATATTCGCCGCCGTCACCACCCCAAGCACACGGTGTTCGGCGTCCACCACCGGCATCCACGGAACGTGCG
>JALYUS010000420.1 GCA_030853625.1 Chloroflexota bacterium | reverse complement strand
CAAAACGCTCGGTTTGATCGGCTTCGGGAACATCGGGCGTCATGTGGCGAAACTTGGGCAGGCGTTCGGCATGCGCGTCATCGTCGCCGATCCCTTTATTGATCCCGCGCGCGCGCGGGATGCGGGGATAGAGATGGTCGATCTTCCGGACCTCATGGCGCAGGCCGATTTTGTCTCGCCCCACGCGCGCGTGACGCCGCAATCCACGGGTGTGATCGGGCGGGCGGAGTTGGCCCGGATGAAGCCGACCGCTTACCTTGTCAACACGGCGCGTGCCGCTCTCTTCGATGAGGACGCGCTGATCGAAACACTGCGGGAGGGCCGGATCGCGGGGGCGGCGCTCGATGTCTTCCACCGCGAGCCGTTACCGCCAGACTATCCGCTCCTCGATCTCCCGAACGTCATTCTCACCCCGCACCTCGCGGGCTCGACCCGAGAGATTCCAACGCATCACTCGGACATGGTCGCGGACGACGTGCTTGCCTACGTGCATGGAGAAATCCCGACGGGACATGTCGCCAACCCTGACGTCTTCGACCGACCGGCGTATCGCGCGCGGGGAGCGCGCCTCTTCGGTGTGGCGACGCGATGACGAGTGACGGGTATGTCGCGGCGCTCGACGCGGGCATCGGCGGCGGCCGATGCCTGCTGCTCAACGCGGGCTGCGACGTTGTCGGCACCGCGTATCGCGAGTGGGAATACATCCACCCAACGGATATACCGGGCGGGTGCGAGTTCGCCCCGGACCAATTCTGGGCACTCCTCTGCGCCGCCACGCGGGAAGCGATCTCCCGCGCGGACATCTCACCCACAGCGATTCGGGCGATCAGTGCGACTTCCATGCGGGAGGGATTCGTCCTGCTCGATGCGCGGGGGCGAGAAGTCCATGCTACCGCGCCGCTCGACCGTCGCGGGCTTTCCTACGCGGCGCGTCTGGCGGAAGCGCGCGGCCCGGAGATCCACGCGATCACCGGGGTGATGCCCGGCGCGCTGCACCCCCCGGCCGTCATGCAATGGCTCGGGGAACACCGCCCCGCCGTGCTCGATGCGGCGGCCTCGTTCCTGATGATCAGCGATTGGCTGCTGTACCGGCTCAGCGGTGCGCAGGTCACGGATCCCTCTACCGCCTGCACGAGCCTGCTGTTCGATGTCGCGACGCGCTGCTGGTCACAGCCGCTCGTCGCCTCACTGGGCTTCGATGCGTCGTTGTTTCCGCCCGTGGTCGCGTCGGGCACGGTGGTCGGCGAGCTCGGCGCGACCGCCGCCGAGGCGATGGGACTGCGCGCCGGCATCCCGATAGTCGCCGGCGGCGGGGACGCGCAGTGCGGCCTCCTCGGGATCGGTGCGGCGCGGCCCGAGACGATCGGCGCGGTGGCCGGCACAACGACGCCGGTGCTGGTGACGACCGCGTCGTGCCAGTTCGATCCGACGCGACGGACCGCGACCCGCTGCCATGTACTGCCGGGACGGTGGAACCTGGAAGCGAACGCTGGCATCACCGGGCTCAGCTTGCGCTGGCTCCGCGACGTTCTCTTCCCTGCCCACGGGCAGGCGACGAGTTACGACGCGATGGTCGCGGTCGCGACAATGGCCCCGGTGGGAGCGGGCGGCGTGATGAGTCTCATCGGGCCGTCCGTCGCGGGCAGTCGCCGAACGCGCATGGGCGGTGGGCGAGGCGCGTTCGTCAATCTCGATATCGGCAAGAGCGGAGAAGAGACGCGCGCGGCGCTCGTGCGCGCACTCCTGGAGGGTGTCTGCTTCGCCGTCGCGGCGAACGGCCGACTGCTGGGCGAAGCGGTGGGGGTGCCATTGACGACGCTGTACCTCGGCGGCGGGCAGGCGCGCAGCCCGTTCTGGTGCCAGATCCAGGCCGACGTGCTCGACGCGCCCGTGTATGCCGCGACGGTCGGTGAAGCGAGCGCGTACGGGGCGGCAATCTGCGCTGGCGCGGGCATCGGGATGTATGCGGACCTCGCATCGTGGGAGCCGACGCGCGCGTCGTATCGTTGCTATGAGCCAAGGCCGGAGGTCGTACGCGCCTACGCGCCAGTCTACGGACACTGGCTCGATGAATATCGCCATCGGGCAGCATAGGAGGAACCAATGCTCGGAGCAGCACGGCGCACGGCACGCATCACGGCGTCCGACGGACGAACGTTGATCGTCGCCTTCGACCACGGCCTCGGCGGCGCGAACGTCGCTGGCATGAAGCATCCCGGCCAGACGATCCGCGATTTGATCGCCGCAGGGGCGGACGCGTTTCTCACCTCCCCCGGCCTCGCGATGACGTACGCGACTCCGCTCGACCGCGTTGGCCTGATCCTCAATCTCGACATGAGCACCGGAAACGAGGAAGTGGCGGTACGGGAAGCGCTGGCACTCGGGGCCGAAATGGGCAAATTCATCCTCACACCAGGGAATCCCGCCCTCCCTGATAGCATCGCGCGCACGCGCACCCTCGTCGCGGTCTGCCACGCATGGAGTTTGCCGCTGATGGTCGAACCGATCCCCGTTTCGTTCGAGGCGACGGAACACCATACGCCGGAAAAGATCGCGCGCGGGGCGAAGATCGCGTGTGAGGTGGGCGCGGACATCGTCAAAATGCAGTATCCGGGCAACGCGGAGAATTTCCGTGAGACGATGGACACCCTCTACCGCCCGGTCGTCATCCTTGGCGGCCCGCAGCGCGACAACGATCAAGGTCTCTTGCAGTCCATCCGGGATGCGATGGATGCTGGTGCGATCGGGGTCGCGATCGGCCGCAACATCTGGTCGCACGCGCACCCCGCACAGATGGTCGCCGCTCTTGGTGCGGTCATTCACGGCAATGCATCGCCAACGGAGGCGATGCG
>JALYUS010000637.1 GCA_030853625.1 Chloroflexota bacterium | reverse complement strand
CCGTCTCGATGTCCTGCAACATCGAGGTTTTGTGCGCGCCAACTTCTTCCGCGCCGGTGATGCGCTGCTCGATCGAGATCGGGAATTTGATCTCCAGTTTCTCCGCGATGGTCTGCGCCTCGATCATCATCGCGCGCGCCAGATCGCGGGTGGGTGGATACTGGCAGATGTCCACGAGCGTGGCGCGGGTGAGGGCGCTGATCGGGTTGAAGGCGAGGTTGCCCCAGAGTTTCACCCAGATTTCGGCGCGGATGCGCGGGCGGATCGGCGCTTTCAGCCCGGCGTGGATCAATGTCTGTGCGAGTGTCTGGATGCGTTCCGTCTTCACGCCGTCCAATTCACCGAGCGAGAAGCGGTCGCCCTCGATGTGCCGCACGACGCCCGGCGCGGCCAGTTCCGCCGCCGGATAGACGACCGAGGCGATCACGCGGTCAATCTCTGTGTTCGCCTCCACGATGCCGCCAGGGTCAACGGACTCGATGCGCGTTCCCGCGTACGGCCCGCCGTAATTACGGAAATACCACCATGGGATGCCGTTCTGCATCGTCACGACCATCGTCTGCGGGCCATAGAGGGCACGCATTGCCGGGGCGACGGCGGGTAGGCTGTGCGCCTTCAATGTCAGGAATACAACGTCTTGTTCCCCGGCTTCCTTCATATCGCTCGTCGCGCGCACATTCGCCGCGACCGTTTCCGTGCCGTCCGGTGACACGAGTTTGAGGCCGTGCTGCTGGATGGCGGCGAGGTGCGGGCCACGGGCGATCAACGTCACGTCTTCGCCCGCCAGCGCCAGTTTCGCGCCGAGATAGCCGCCGATTGCGCCCGCACCGACGACGCAGATGTTCATGCCTCACCCGTCAGATTGAGCGCCTTCGCCATCGTGATCCGCTGCAACTTGCCCGTCGCGCCGCGCGGCAAGGCTTCGAGGACATGGAAGCGGCGCGGCACCTTATATTCCGCGAGGTGTTCGGCGCAGTAGGCCCGCAACTCGCGCTCCGTCGCCTCGCCCTTGAGGACGACCGCCGCGTGGACTTCCTCGCCGAGCGTCGGGTGCGGCACGGCGAAGGCGAGCGCCTCCGCGACCGCCGCATGGCGCAGCAGGATGTCGTCAATCTCCAGTGGCGAAATCTTCTCGCCGCCCCGGTTAATCAGTTCCTTCAGCCGCCCGGTGAGCGAGAGGTAGCCGTCCTCGTCCATCCGCCCCTGATCGCCGGTGCGGAACCAGCCGTTGACGAAGGCGATCGCGTTCGCCTCCGGGTTATTCTCATAGCCATCAATGACATTCGGCCCCTTGACAACGACTTCACCCAATTCGCCCTGCGGCAGCAGGTTGCCATCGTCATCCATGATGCCGACATCCACGCCGAAGCCAATGCCCACCGTGCCTGCTTTGTGCTGTTTCGGTGGCAGCGGGTTAGAAGTCATCTGGTGCGTCGCCTCGGTCATGCCGTAGTTTTCCAGCACCGGCGCGCCAAAGGCCGCTTCCATCCGCTCCATGACGATTGGCGCAAGCGACGAACTGCCGGAGCGGATGAAGCGGAAGGGGTTCGCCTTAATCACCGCCGCATTGCGGTCGGCGCGGGAGAGCAGCACCTGATGCATCGTCGGCACGGCGGAATACCACGTCGGCTTGAAGGTATCCACGATGTTCCAGAACTCCAATGCGTTGAAGCCGCCCGTCGGGCAGACCACCGTGCCGCCCGACGTGAAGGTGGCGAGCATCGAAGCGACGAGCGCGTGGATGTGGAAGAGCGGCATGACGCAGAGCGAGCGATCCGCTGCGGACAATTCGTAGGTGCGCGCGATGTTGTGCGCGGAGGCCGCGAGGTTGCGATGGCGGATTGGCACACGCTTCGGGCGGCTTGTCGTGCCGCTCGTGTGGAGAATCATCGCGATGTCGCCCGGCCCGGCGAGCGCTGCGGGGCGGGGCGGGCGCGCGTTCTTGACCGCCGTGAAGACGAGCGTGCCGTCCTGTTGCGGCAGCGCCTCGATAATCGTCATCTCGGCGGATACTGCCGCGTGCGCCGCCGGGATCGTATCGGGCAGCGTAATGAGCGCCTTCGCCTGCGTGTCCGCGAAGTAAAAGGCGAACTCATCCTGCTTGTAGTTCGGATTGAGGGGCGCGGCGGTGCCACAGAGCGTCGTGCCGCAGTACGCCAGCACCATCTCCGGGCC
>JALYUS010000393.1 GCA_030853625.1 Chloroflexota bacterium | reverse complement strand
GCGATTTGGATGGCGCGGCCGTCCGGCAGCAAATCGAGGTAGAGGGCGGCGTCGGCATCGGAGACGAAGCCACCCGAAGCCGTGTCGCCATAGAGGAGTAAGACCGGGCAGTGCAGCGCCGCAACCGATGCGTCGAGTGTCAGCGGCTCATCTTGTGCGAGATAAGCGTCGAGGACGCCCGGCGCGGTCGCCTGCGCGGCCTCGGCTGCCGCGCGAACCCGCGCATCGCTCCAGCCGCGATTGACGCGCCGGAAGTGCGCTTCGACCGCCGTCATCGGCATGGCGAGCATCTTCAGATAGCCCTTCGCCAGCAGCACAACGCGGGAATCGGCCCGATCGAGACGCGGCGGCGTATCTTCGATGACGATCCGGCGCGCCCAGCCCGGATGGTACGCCTCGGCGATCCGCGCGACGGAGCCACCAAGCGAGTGACCGATGACATGTGGCTGCCGCCAACCGAGGCGCGCCGTTAGGGCGACGATGTCGGCCGCGTAATCGGCGAAATTGTACCCCGTAGCGGGATGATCCGATGCGCCGTGACCGCGCAGATCAACCGCAACGACGGAGAAATGTTCCACGAGGGCGGGGATGACCGGCACCCACGCCTCCCACGTTTGCGTCATCGCGGGTAGGAGCAGCAGCGGCGGCCCGTCCGATGACCACCGCGCGATATGGAGCGCGACCGAGCCGATAGTGATCCGCTCGTGCGTCGGCATGTTTTCGATGCGCTGTCTGTCCATGCCTCCGGCTTTCACTCCTCGCTCGGTCTCCATTATGCCCAGTATATCCCGCGCCGTCGTTGTCGGCATCGTTCCTGCAACGAACAATAGGAGCAGAAGAGTGATTCGCTTTCTTTCGCATCAGCGAGCGCGTCATCCGGCATTCCTTGACAGTTTCACGATGCCGTCCGATGATAGAGAATATGCGGATATGATGAAAAGCGGTTACAAGAGGTGGACGCGAAGCAATGCCGTATGCGATGATCTTTGAGACATCAATGGAACGCGGAAACACCTCTGTTCGCGTTGGATGATCTTTTCGTTGGATGAGCGGCGGGATCGCGCGCGATGCGCGCGATGACGGTTGGGGCGGACGATGTGCCGCGCCGCATGGGAATAGTAAAGGAGCAATAGCCGTGGAACGTGGAATCTGGACGAAACGATTGAGTCGCCGCGCGATGCTCGGTGGTATCGCGGGGAGCGCGGCAGCGGCCATTCTCGCTGCCTGCGGTGGCAGCAAGGCGACAAACACGCCGGTCGGCCAGCCGACGACCGCCGCCACGACGGCAGCGAGCACGACGAGCCCGACGACGGCGGCCAGTGCGGCAGCAGCGACGCGCCCCGCAAGCAGCGCCGCAGCGGTCAGTACGGCGCCAGCGGCCGCAAGCAGCGCGCCCGCCGGAACCACCGCTGCGGCTTCAACGACGGCCGGGACGACGAGCGCGGCAGCCTATTCGCCGCAGGGTACGAAGTCACCGAACTTCGCCTCCACCCAGTCGCTGCGCATTGTCGCTGCCGGGGACCCGAAGACCCTCGATCCGGCGATCGGTCAGTACGCGACGGACATCGCCTTTATTCACCTTCTGTACGACTCCCTTTACTCGTTCGATGACAAGGGCAACCTGATCCCGCGCGCCGCTATGGCGATGCCGACGATCGCCTCAGACGGGCTGACGTACACCGTCAAGCTCCGGCCCGGCCAGAAATACTCCGATGGCTCGCCCGTCGTGGCGAAGGATTATGTCTACGCGGCCCAGCGGTTCATCAACCCAATGACCGCCTCTAACTACGCGTCGTTCGCCTCGGACATCGCCGGATACAAGGAACTCTACGCCGCGACGAAAACCGCGACACCGACGGCGCAAACGCTGCAACCGCTCGTGAACAACCTCGGCGTTTCCGCGCCGGACGACACGACGCTCGTCTTTAAACTCGCCAGCCCGCAGCCGGTTTTCACGCAGATTCTCTCGCTCTGGGGTTTCGCCCCGCTCAAGCAGGCGGTCATCGAGGCGGGCGGCGCGAACTGGTGGCAGACGCCGAAGAACCA
>JALYUS010000381.1 GCA_030853625.1 Chloroflexota bacterium | reverse complement strand
CGGCGCTGGTGCGTGCGGCGTGGACCGACCCACTGACGGGCCTGCTCAATCGGGCGGCGCTGCTGCACGGCGTCGAGGGGGCGGTCACGGTCGCGCAGACCGCCGGGGAGACGCTGGCGCTGCTGTTCGCCGACGTGGACCATTTCAAGGCGCACAATGATCGCCATGGGCACCACATCGGCGATCAGCTCCTCCACGCGTGCGCCGCAACGATGCGCGCCACCCTCCCGGAGGCAGCGCTGCTTGGGCGGTACGGCGGCGAGGAGTTCGTCGCCGTGGCACCGGGCGTCAGCCGTGACGCGGGCAACGCGCTGGCCGAACGGCTGCGGCGGGCAATCGCGGGGCACGGGGATCTTCGCGTGACGATCAGCGTCGGGGTGGCGCACTATCCGGGCGACGGGCGGGATGGCGAGGCGTTGCTGCGTGCCGCCGACCGGGCACTCTATGCGGCGAAGGCGGCGGGGCGCAACTGCGTGCGGCGAGCGGACGAAGCGACGCCGGTTTGACGCACCTGCTATAATTGCCCCACCACGATGAAGATCGCGATCCCGCACCGTCATTCCCTGGCCGACTGTCTTACCCGCTACACGGATCATCTCGCGACGACGCGACAGTACAGTGAACGGACCAAGCGGGAGTATCGGGATGACGCAGCACACGTCACCGAATATCTTGAGACACGCTGCTACCTCGCGCGGGCGGCAGCGGTGCAGCGGCCGCATCTCACCGCGTTCCTGGCGCAGTGTGCGGCGTTCGGACATGCCGCCAGCACCCGGCGACGCAGCGTCGCGGCGATCCGTTCCTTCTTTGCCTTCCTCGTCAGCGAGCGGATCATCGCCCGCTCCCCTGCCGAGAATCTCCTACCGCCCGAACGCGAAGAGCGCCCGCCGCGTGTGCTGAGTGAGGATGAATACACCCGCCTGCGGGATGCGGCAGCAGACAATCCACGGGACGCTGCCTTGATCGAACTGGCGCTCCAAACGGGACTACGGCTCTCCGAGATCGCTCGTCTCCGCGCCGCCGATGTCGTCCTCCCTCCCTCATCCACCGCCACCACCATCGGACATGTCCGCATTGTCGGACGGGGCACGCACGGCCGCACCGTGACGCTCAATGAGCGGGCATGCGCGGCGCTCAGGACGTATCTGGCCGAGCGCGGTTCGTCCGTCTCCCCTGCCCTCTTCCTCACTAAGTTTGAGAAGGGCATCGGCCCGCGTGGGATCGAGAACATTATGACCAAACAGTGCCAAGCAGCGGGGATCAGCCATGCGTCGGTGCATTCGCTGCGGCACACGATGGCGGTGCAAATGCTCAGGCACGGGGCGACGCCAGCGATTGTCGGCACGGCGCTCGGCCATGCCTCATCCGATACGACGAGTATCTACATGGACTTGGCGCGCGAGGCGATGGACGAAGAAATGCAGCGGGGCGTCTTCTGATACCGTCTTGCCGAGAAATGCTATACTTTCTCTACGCACTATGCCACCGAGAAGAAAACCACGCACTGATGCCGAGGGGATGCCCGGAGCAATCACCGTCACCGACCGCATCCGGCTGCGGTACGGGCAGAGCCGGGCAGGACAGACCTATGCGGCCATCGCCAGGGAGTACGGTGTCTCGCGCCAGCTCGCCCACGCCGCCCTCACCCGCCCGCACCACCGGTACCACCCGCACCGCCCGCGACGACGAGACACGCCGGGCGGGATGACGCCCTTCGTCGTGCGGTTCCCGGAGAAGCAGGCGTGGCGCTGTCGCCAGGAAGCAGAGCGCGAAGGGAAAGTGCTCTCGGTGTGGCTGCGGGACGTGCTCGCCTGGTACCTGGACGGTGACGGGAGGGCGACACGGCGATGACGCGCTCGTACCGATTGCTACCAGTGGCGAAAAATGCGACGCTTCCCCTATGCTCACCCATGACGACATCGCCCAACTGCGCGGCGTGATCCGCGAAGAAGTCGAGGCGGAAGGAAAAGCCGTTCGGCGCGAGGTCGTTGTGGCGCATACGCAGATCAAGGCAGACCTCGTCAGGATCGCGGATCGACTGAAGTCACTCGACATCGCGGTCGCGGGCGTCGATCACAAGCTCGACCAGGCGCAAGAGGATATCGCCGCGATTGTGACGACCGTCATCGATCACCACACCGTGCTCGCGGGACGGGTGGACCGAATCGAGGAACGCCTGCGATCCTGAGCACACGGATGCAGTCCGACCGGGGCGATCAACCGATGCAAACATATCCCTAAAGTACGCCACGCATTGCCGATCTACCAAGCCGCCGAAAGCATTCACCCGCTCCAGTATCCGGCTCAATACTTTCTCGCTTATTCCGGCCAGGACGCCCGGATGGGGACTATACCCCGCAGAAATCGCTCACCAGCACGCCGCCGAACATCACCCCCAACAGCGTCTCCACCAGCGCCGCCCCACGGTTTCCTCGCACGAAACAGACCGCCTCCGGCGTGGCGCAGACCCAGGCGTATCCGTTGACGCCATCCTCCCGCCAGCCCGTCTCGTCCATGTGTGCCACCGGACTCTCCTGAATCGCCGCACGAATCCGCGCCACGCTCCCTGCTGCCGCCTGTGCCACCTGCTGGATCGCCGCGGCAATCGCGCCCACGCTGATCCACAGATGATGGACGGTGGCGATGCTGCCCAACGGGCACCCGCATTGGATCGTCGCCATCGGCAGCCGCGCCTGCGCGCGCAAGGTCGCGATCAGACTGACCAGGCCGATGCCGAACCGCTGCTTGCCGATCACCGCCCCTGCCAAGTCCACCGCCGGGGTATGCCGGGTACGACACTGGGG
>JALYUS010000378.1 GCA_030853625.1 Chloroflexota bacterium | reverse complement strand
CCTGATGGATGATGTCGAACGTCTCGCCGCGCAGGGCAGGATGCTCGCGCCGAAACCAGATCAGATGACGGTAGTGATCGTGCAACCCTGACCCTTCCGGCGTGTCGAGACGAGACCACGCGAGATTATTTTTGCCAACGACGCGGGGCGTTTCTATCCCGAACTCCTCGCCGGCGTAGAGCATTGGGTAGCCGTATCCGGTGAGCAGGAGTGTGACGGCGAAATGCATCCGCCGTAGTGCCTCTTCGCCCGCGATCCCCGCCGCGTGGATGCGATGCAGGAGCCGCTCCTCGTCGTGGCTGGCGATGTAGCGGACGAGATGCTGGGACGAGGTGAACCCGGCGCGGCGCGGGTCGAGCGCTTCCATCAGTCCGTCCCAATTATCCGGGTCGCGCCCATCCTGCGGTTGGCCGATGAGCGTGCTCGCCAGTTGATGCGCGAAGTCCACGAACCATACGGCGTCCATCGGACCATCATTTTCGACGACCGCGAGATTGAGCGGTAGATGCTCGGCGATGCGGACGAAAGGCTTGATCCCACCTGCTTTATTCCAGATCGCCTCGGATGCTTCGTGCAGGAAGTCCATATTGCCCATGATACCCGTCGCGTCGAAGCGGATGCCATCCACATGATAGGCTCCGACCCACTGCTGGAGCGCGCCGAGCATGAAGGCGCGCGCCGGGTATTCATTCCGCTCGTCGTCGTGGAACTCATAGTTGAATTTCGGGCCGTACTGAAACCGGTCGGTCGTCTCGTGATAGAACCAGTAATCGTGGTCAATGTGCGCGAGCGGGCACTCCGACCCCGCGTGGTTCGTCACCTGATCGAGGATGACGCGGATGCCGTGACTGTGGCAGGCGTCAATCAGCCGCTTCAGATCGCCGGGATTTCCGTAGGCCGTTTCGGGCGCATAGAAGTATTTGGGCAGATAGCCCCAATAATCGCCCGCCGTTTCCTGGACGGGCATCAGTTCAACCGCCGTGATGCCGAGATCGGCGAGATAGGGAAGTTTGGCGATCACATCGCGATAGCGCCCTTTGCCGTCGTCGCCCTCGCCACCGGTGAAGTCGCCGACGTGCAGTTCATAGATGATGAGCGCGTCGTTTTGGGGCAGTGGAACATCGTCGTGCTCCCAGATATAGTCATCACCCGCAACGCCGACCACGCCATCGCGGACGACGATCACCGCGCAGTCGGCCTTTCCGTCTGCTCCCCGAGCGGCGTCAGGGGCGATGTCGCGCGCCCACGGATCGGCGATTTCGCGCCACTCGCCGGGGAAGAACCACGATTTGGAGACGATGCGCAGCCGGTAGCGATGCGTCCCTTCCGGCACGTCGAGCGCAACGCGAAAGACATGGTCGTCGCCCTTCTCCATCGGGTGTTCATGCCAGCCATCCCATGATCCGATCAGCACCGCCGCGTCGTTGTAGGAGGCGAGCAGAGAGAATGTATGGGAGACTGTTTTCGCGTCTGTCACGCTGCATCCTTTCCATAATGAGCGGATTTCTCTACGGTTAGCCATCCACACAGAAAAGCCGGAGCATATGCCCCGGCCAATCAGCGATGCAGTGACGCGGTTAGTTCTTGACCTTGTCCTTAATGTCCTGGGCGGCATCTTTCACCGTACCAACGACACCCTGGCCCTTACCTTTGGCCTGGTCCATCTTCCCTTCGGCGGCGATTTCGTCGTTGCCGGTTTCGTTGCCGTACGACTCTTTCGCGCCCCCTTTCACTTCGTTGACTTTGCCTTTTACTTTGTCGCCAAGACCGCTCATCGTTGTCTCCCTTCATGATCGGAGAGGCCCAATCGCTTCTCCTAAAAATGATCCCGTCTACTCCTTATGCAACCTTCATGCCACGTTCACCGTTGCGGATGTACGTACAGAAGTATGAGTAAAATGGTAGGCAGTATCATTTCTGCGTGGTTGACGAATGCCCCCGCATCGTGTATTCCTGACTGGACATAATGTGATTCGCGGAGGGGGATAGACGACGATGCGACGACGAGCAATAATGGCGGGAATCGCGGGGACGGCGGCGACGATGCTGGCACAGCAAATCGGCGTGCTTGCCCGGCCATTGACGACGGACGATCAGACGACACCGACGACAGCACCGCCGGATTCATCGCCGCCGGTTGATACATCTGCGACGCCTACCACGCCGCCCGCACCCGATGTTCCGGCTGCCCCGGCCGCGCCGGTTGCACCTGCCGTCCCCGCGAAGCCGGTTGCCACGAAGCCGGACCTGAGCGACCCGAAATATAGTCTGAATCTCTACCCGCCGCTGAAGAAGATTCTCGACGGTCCACCAAAGCCGGGCGAGTTCGCTCTAACCTCTGATGACTTGAACCTGCGTGCCAACCCTGCCTACAACAGCGCGGTCATTACGGTTATCCCCGGTGGGAGCCAGGTGACGGTTGAAGGAAAGGTACAGGATGGCTTTTTCCCGATCAACTACCACTCCGGTCTTGGCTGGGCGGACAGTAAGTTCTTGCAGCGCCTCGGGCCGGAAATCCCTGCTCCCATCGGCGTTGGCACGCTTCTGGAAGGGACGCCCCTCTTTGAGACGCCCGATGCGAGCAGCAAGCAGATCGCGAATTGGGTGCCGGGCATGCAACTCACATACTTTGCCGAAGTGGACGGCGGCCAATACAAAGGAACGAAGCGCTGGTACAAAGTGCTTTCACTCCCTGAGCGGTACGTAAGCACCTGGACGGTCTTCGGCACGCCAACACCCGGTTTGCAGGACCCCGCGCCGTTACCGAAGACGGGGCCACTTGGCTGGGTGGGGCAGTTGCAGAGCAGTGCGAACGTGCGCCTTGGCCCAAGCACAAGCCAGACCGCTGTGAAGACCTGGCCCGCCGGTCGGCGCGTGCTCGTCTATGGTGAGGTGAAAGGCGATGCATACGCAGGCTCGACGACGTGGTACCAGGTCGCATCCCCACCGGAACAGAGCCTCTTTCTCCATTCGAGTTTCGTGAAGAAACAGGCGGATATCCTGCGGGTAGACAAACCGGCATTCGCGGGCCGCTGGTTCAGCGCGGACCTCACGAATCAGGTTGTGACTGCCTACTCCGGCGCGACACCGCTCATGATCGCGCAGGTGGCGAGCGGAAAGAGCGGGCACGACACCGATACGGGTACGTTCCCGACGATCTCGCGGTTGGCATCGCAGCGGATGCAGGGTGATAATCTCTTCGGGGCTGATTACTTCAACCTCGATGCCATCCCCTACATCTCGTACTTTACAGCGAGCGGCGAGTCGTTCCACGGCACGTACTGGCACGACATGTTTGGGCAACCGCAGTCGCACGGCTGCCTGAATTGCTCGCTCCCCATCTCGCAATGGATTCTCACCTGGGCGCCGCTCGGCACGCAGGTCGTCGTGCATTAGGGCCGAGCCTCACCCCCGGCCCCTCTCCATCGTCCTGAGATCAGGGAATAGATACGTTCGTTCGGCGATGGAGAGGGGAGGGGACTTGAAGGGAGTGCCGGGGCATTCCTTCATCGTCCATATATCCCCCATCTCTCCCCTCTCCATCGCCAGACGGTATTAACGTGCCACAATCCTGAGAGCGATGGAGGGGGGCAGGGGGTGAGGATCGCTCTCCTATCCCGTGCCGATCCTCAATGCGTCCTCGGCGAGCAACCGGATGGTGCGGATCTCGCCGCGATGTTCCACCTCGTGTTC
>JALYUS010000355.1 GCA_030853625.1 Chloroflexota bacterium | reverse complement strand
CGCTGCCCCATTCGGCCATGAACGCGGTGGGCAGCCCGCCGACATCGCGCGTGATCGTGAATCCGTCCCGCGCGAGCGCGTCCGCCTGGAGTACACACGCCTTCGACTCGGTGAGCGCCACCTCCGGGTTCGCCCAGATCGTGTCCGCCATCTGGATAAACCGTTCTTGTCGTTCTTCGAGCCAATCGGCCAGTTCCTGCTGCTTCGCCATTCGTCTCCCCTTCATGTCGCGCGGCGCTCCTCATCACCAGGGTATCGTACCGCGCCGCGCTGCCGCTGGCGACAGACCAACCGCACCGTATCGCTCCTACCGACACGGAGATTGCGCTCTGCTTGACAGCAATGCGATAACAGAGGCATGGATGAGACGCAGTTCACACTCTACGATCTCAGGATCACGGTCGTCGCGATTGAGGGGCGGTCGGTCTGCGGGCTGGCGGTGGGCGATTTCTTTGAGGTAACGGAGAGCAATCGCCTCCGCATCCCGGCGGGCAAGCACTTTTGCCTCTACGCGCTCGGCGCGGTGCTGCCGCTCCTCTCCGGCTACCAGCGCGCCACGCAAGCGGCCGACTGGATGACGCAAGAGAGCCTCGTCGCCTGCCCCGACCCGGAGGAACGCCTCATCATGCGCATCGAACGCCTCGCCCCTCGTACCCTCCATACAGCGGACCTGACCTGATCCAATACGGAGCGCAGAGAGCACAGAGGACGCAGAGAGCACAGAGAAGAGAAAAACGGTTGTCAAACATGAGAATAAACGTTGAGGCCCGTGTGTCCGAGAATAATAGATCCCCTTCTTGTTCCTCTCTGTGTTCTCTGCGTCCTCTGCGATCTCTGCGTTAAAGGAGCGATGGGTGCCGCGGGAAGTGAGTGTGGCGTTTCAGAGCGATAAGAGGGTGGCGGAGTATGCGGCGTTGGCGCGGCGGGCGGAGGCATACGGGTTCGACGCGCTCAGTGTCTATGGGGATTTGATGTTCCAGCCGCCGATCGGGCCACTCCTCCTGATGGCGCAGGCGACGACGCGCATCCGACTTGGCCCGGCAAGCCTTAATCCGTACACCCTGCATCCCGTCGAGATCGCGGGGCAGATCGCGCTTCTCGATGCTGTCTCCGGTGGGCGGGCCTATCTCGGCCTCTCGCGCGGGGCGTGGCTCGATTCGCTCGGTATCGCCCAGGCGAAGCCGGTGACGACGATCCGGGAGGCGGTCGTGGTCGTGCGGCATCTGCTCGCGAAACGGCGCGCGCCGTTCGATGGCGCGGTCTTCCGATTAAGCGCGCACAATGTCCTCCAGTACGATGTACCGCGCGCCGCCATACCGCTGATGATCGGCACATGGGGGCCACGACTGGCCGCGCTCGCGGGCGAAATCGCGGACGAGGTGAAGGTCGGCGGCTGCGTCAACCCCGCGATGGTCCCCGTGATGCGCGCGCGGATCGCCGTCGGCGCGTGGCAGGCGGGGCGGGAGACAGACGCAATCGGCATCGTACTCGGCGCGGTGACAGTTGTGGACGAGGATGGCGCGGCAGCACGACGGCGGGCGAAGGAGGAAGTCGCGCTCTATCTTCCCACCGTCGCACGCCTCGACCCGACGGTCGCGGTGGACCCTGCGCTGCTCGCGCGGATGGAGACGGCGGTGCAACAGGGCGACCGGCAGGCAGCCGCCGCGCTGATCTCCGACGATCTGCTGCGCCCGTTCGCCTTTGCCGGAACGCCCGCCGATGTGATCGCGCACGCCGAAGCGATCTTCGCGACGGGTGCGTCGCGGATCGAATTCGGCACACCGCATGGCCTCACCGACGCACGAGGCATCCAACTGCTCGGCGAAAAAGTGCTCCCCGCGCTGCGCTCCTCTTAATGGTGTGACAATCCGTTCACTTTACATTTTCCTGGCAGTTTCTTCGCATTCGTCCTCCATCATAGGAGGCATCGGATTGTGGTACGTCCCCGGATTGGCGGGGCGGCGCATAGTCGGTGGCGAAGGAGCCCTTTATGACGGTACGGTTGCGGCCGCTTCTGGTAGGCACGGCGACCTACTTGCCCGGATTGCAGAATCTGACGGCGCGGCGGACGGGCGGGACGGCGTCAGCGCGCTACTGCTACTCCGTCTGGTTGCGTCACCTCGTGATGGCGCACATGCACGGTATTGACACGCGGTTCGATACCGTCGCGGAATTAGGTCCGGGCGATTCATTGGGCATGGGGCTGGCCGCACTGCTCTCTGGCGCCCGACGCTACCGCGCACTCGACATCGTGCGATACGCGGAGAGCGTCGGCAATATCGCCATCCTCGATGCCCTCGTCGCACTCTTCCGCAGCCGCGCGCCGATCCCCGATGCGGGCGAATTCCCGCTCGTCACGCCGCTCCTGCCATCGTATGACTTCCCGCATCACATCCTGACGGACGAACGGCTCGCGCCCGCGCTCGATCCGCAGCGGCTGGCATCGCTCCGCGACGCGCTCCGCGCCCTCGACGAGCCGGACGCCGAGACGCCGCTCATCTCCTACGTCGTGCCGTGGGACGGTGCGGGAGTGATCGAGCGGGCGTCGGTGGATTTCATCTTCTCGCAGGCAGTATTGCAATATCCGCCCGATCTCGACACGACCTATCGGGCGATGGATCGCTGGCTCACGCCGGGCGGTGCGATGTCCCACAGCATTGACTTCAAATGCCACGGCACGACGCGGGAGTGGAGCGGCCACTGGACCTGCTCAGACGGCGTCTGGTCCCTCCTGAACGGGCGGCGGCGCGATGCCCTGAACCGCGCGCCCCATTCCGCGCACATTGGCCTGATCCGCGATCGCGGCTACGAGATTGTCTGCGATCAGCGGACGGAACTGCCCCCGGCGATCACCCGTGCACAACTCGCCCCCCGCTTCCGCCACCTCACGGACGACGACCTGACGATCAGCAGCACCTGTATCCAGGCCCGCAAGCCGCTGTAGACGCCATCGCCCCCGTGCCGATTACGTATTTGTGACGGCGCCCGCATTTACAACGGGCCGGTGTAGGTAGACGACCAGCCGAACACCCGGCGCAATCGCTGCGACGGAGTGAATTTGAACACCCACGACTGCCACTCGACGCGCACATAGAAGGTGCCGAAGTTGCGCAAAGAGACCGATTCGCCGCGTTTCAGCGCCTCGTAGATTTCTTCGAGCGTCGCGTCCACGATTTCCTCGACAATCGTGGCCTCCTGGCTGGTTCGCTGCACCACCAGATCTATCAGATCCTTCTTTGCGATTCGCTCCACCATCGTCCGCTCTCTTGCATTGGCACGAATGTGTTACCGTAATCGCCCGTATTGCCGCATGATCGCCTGGAGGCGGTCATGCGGGAGGGCATGGGCGATATTGCCGTCCCGGCCGGTCATCGTTTCCGCCGCGATGAGGGCATTGAGCACCGCTTCCGCTGTCGCTTCGATGGTCGCCTGGAAGAGATCATTGAGGTGTGCGTCATTGATGAAGGTGTGTGTGAGGAGCGATCGCGTCTCGAAGCGATCCACGCGGTTTTCCGGCGCGTTCGAGAAGGCGATCAGCAGGTCGCCGGAACT
>JALYUS010000633.1 GCA_030853625.1 Chloroflexota bacterium | reverse complement strand
CGGGGATCGCGCTCGGTCGCACCGTCGCAGTGGATAATCCGCAGACGCTCCTTCCCAGTATTTAGGAGGCCACCGAAACGTTCGGGCGCACATCGAAGCAGTCGAGAAGGTCTGCGATGTGGCGACCACATCAAGGCGGGGCCGGATGCCTCGATCACCGATGGGCGGTTGGTCATTTTCACGCTGGAAGGGCGATCGCGCTACCAACTGGTCCGTGGCGCTCGGCAGGCAGGCGACCGACCCACGCAACAACTACTTCGAGACGGAGCGGCTGACGATCCGCACCGCGCCGCTGCAACCAATCACATTGGGCGGCGAGCGCGGCGGTGAGACGCCCGTTGAGATCATTGTTGTCCTGCGGGCGCTCCGCGTTTTCGCCGCCACCGTTCCGCA
Source organism: Chloroflexota bacterium (assembly GCA_030853625.1). Taxonomy (GTDB): domain Bacteria; phylum Chloroflexota; class Chloroflexia; order Thermomicrobiales; family JALYUS01; genus JALYUS01. The sequence goes on along the minus strand of JALYUS010000633.1, from coordinate 4,321 downwards.
CTAAGGGTGAGCGCCATCAGAAGTGTCACCCATGCGGCGCCGAGGAGAAAGCCGCCGAGCACATCGGTCGGGTAATGCACGCCGAGGATGATCCGGCTCGCGCCCACACAGATCACATAGACGGCGAAGGCGAGCGTCCACGCGATCTTCATGACGCGGTGCCAGGGCAGCCGCCAGAGGATGAACCCTAACGCCAGCGCAACGCAGGTGGCATTCAGCGTGTGGCCGCTGGGAAAACTGTAGCCGGTCGCGGACGTGCGAAAAAACGCGGTCGGTCGCGCCCGGCTGACGAGGTGTTTCGTCAGCGGCGAGAGAAGCACCGCGCCGACCACCGCAACGATCAGCAGCGTGATGTCGGGCCAGCGCCGCTCCCGCGCGAGGGAAGCGCCGACGACCGCCGTGATAACAGCGACAAGGGGCGCCGTGCCGAACAGGGAAGCCGTCTCGGGCAGGACGAGTGGCCACGGCCGCGTCATTCTGGCAACGCGGCGAAGAACCTGCTGGTCAGCGCTGGTTGTTGCCGGTTCGCGCACTTCCGCACCGAGGTAGGTAAACCCGATTACGAAGCAGAGGCTGAGAGCAAGCAACAGCAGGAGCGCGCGCGCGACGCCTGGACCGGCCGCTCGACGTTGTATCGGCATCGGTTGATGGGACATCCGGCGATTTCCTTCGCTACCGACAGTTATGAATGCGCGGTCGGTTCGTCCCGCACGGAGGGCGCGTAGGGAAGGGTAAAGAAGAACGTGCTTCCTTCACCCGGCGCTGATTCGACGCCGATCCGCCCGCCGTGTACCTCGATCAGCGCCTTACTGATGTACAGACCGAGGCCGAGACCTTTCTTATCTGCCGCGATGCCGCCCTCGGCCCGGTAGAAGCGCTCGAATAATCGCTCGCGCGCTTCGGGCGGCACACCGATGCCGCGATCGTGAATCGCAACATATGCCTCCATACCGCGATCCTCGACACGTACGCGAATCTCCCCGCCGTTTGGCGCATATTTGATCGCGTTCATCAGCAGATTATCCATTACCTGCTCCAGCCGGTCAGCGTCCCAGTCACCCATTACCGGCGTTTCCGGCGTCTGCACGCGTATCGTGTGGCTTTGCGTGAGCGTTTGCGCCTCATCCGCACGGCGGCGGACGAGCGCCACGAGATCGGTCGGCGCGCGATCGAGGGCAATCACCCGCGCATCGAGACGGGCCACATCCCGCAGGTCATCAATCAGACGTTCCAGGCGGTTCGCTTGCGCCACAATCGTCGCCAGCCCTCGCTCGCTGAAACTGTTGCGCCGCTGCATCAGTTGGGCATTCCCCTTCAGCGTCGTGAGCGGGTTCTTGAGATCATGGGCGACCATCGCGATGAAATCCTGCTGCATCCGCTCCGCCACCCGGCGCTCCGAAATATCCCGCACGACCGACAGATAGACCGTCCCCGTCGGCAATGCGACGGCCGTCGCCTGCGCCTCGGTCGGGACAACGACGCCGTTCTTGTGCCGCAACTCGTGCTCGCCGCGCCACACGCCCGTCTGCCGCATCCGGTCATACGCTTCTGCGGCGCCTCGATCATCTACCGAGATGTCCATGACAGTCCGCCGCAGGAGTTCCTCCCGCGTGTAACCGACCAGCGCGGTCGCGGCGGGGTTGGCATCGAGATACCGGCCGGTGGCATCGGCAACAAAGATCGCATCAGGGACACGCTCGAACAGACTGCGGAAGCGCGTTTCCGCCGCCTGCGCATCGCGGATCAGGCTCGCATTGTCCATCGCAATCGCGGCCTGCGCGGCAATCCCTGCGATGATCCGTTCCGCGCGCTCGGTAAAGACGCCTGGCTCGCCATGGCCGAAGAACAGCCCGCCCAGCACCGCACCGGCGCGTGAGATCACCGGTGCGGCGAGGTAACTGCGCACGGGCAGATGCCCCTCCGGCATGCCGAATGAGGGCGCGCTCCGCCCGTAGCGTGGGTCCTGGGTGACATCAGCCAAGCGGATGATGCCCTCGCCGGTGAAGGTGGGATTAAAGATCGCGGTGTTGCGCGGCATCGGAAAATTCGCAAATGCGTCGCGCGGCACACCGGAGATCGTGTACAACATGTATGACTCGCCCTCGTCGTCGAGCGTGTTATAGAAAAACGCGCCGAACTGCGCGCGGACGACCGCAGTCGCCGCATCGGTGACAATCTGGACGAGCGCGCGCAGATCGCGCTCCGAGGCCACCGCCATGCCAATCCGATACAGCGTCTCACTGACCTGGGTATCTTCCCGTTGTCGCTCGTCCGCCTGCTTGCGCGCGATTCCCGTCGCGATCATGTGCGCGACCGAAGAGAGCCTCGCGAGCGTCTCCTCCCCGAGCGGATGCCGCGCAAACATCGCCAGGACGCCGATCAGCCGGTCCTCGACGGTCAGCGGATAGCCCGCGAACGCGACCATCCCCTCGCGCATCGCCCACTCCGGATCGCTGACGCGGGGATCATTGGGTACATCGTTCGTCAGATGCGGTCGGCGCTCCTCGGCAATCAATCCGATCTTCAGCGCCCCAACCGGCACGCGACCATGCGGGCCATCAAGGTGCGTGTAGCGACCGGCGCTGGCCCGCAATTCCAACACATCTTCGGCCGCATCCAGCACCCAGATGCGGGCGAACGCGGCGTCGAGATGGCGGACGACCGCCTCCGCGCATGTTTGCAGCATGGCCGGAAGCGGAGCGGTCGCATTGAGGGCAATACCGATGTCCGCGATCAATGCTGTCTGCTGCGTGCTCATCCCTCTCCTCACGCCACGGGGCGTTGGTCGCATCGCGCGATCGTCGTTCAGTATACCATCGGCATGGCGCGGTGATTCGCGATCACACGCCTTCTCGCCCTTGACAGCCGTACATTCCATGCGGTACTACCGCTCCTATACACGCAGTTCCCTGCGTATCCCGCATCCATATAGGCTCGCAACGAAACCGGGAGGACAACGATGGCCCCATTTGACAGCGCGAAACTCCAGCATCTGATGGACGAGGCGGGCATGGCGCTCCTGCTCGCCAGCACGCGGCACAATATCCGTTACCTCACCGGCGGGTACGTCTACCACTTCCACGAGCGCGGCCAACGGATGGGTTCCAGCCAGTACCTCGCCGTTGTCGGTGTGCCGCGCGGGCGCGTCGCGGATGCGTTCTACATCGGTGCGTCGGGAGAAAAGATGGGGTTGGAGGTTCTGCCCTTGTGGATCGGCACGCGAAACCTCGACGCGGGGGATGCATCCTCATCCGCCGCCGCTGCCGCAATGATGGCGCGGTCGCTCGGCGCTGCCGGTGGCACGATCGGCGTCGAGATGCCCTTCCTTCCGGCGAACGCGCTTGCGGCGCTGCAAACCGGGCTGCCGGGCGCGACCTTTGTGGACGCGACCGACCTCCTGCACGAACTGCGCGCGATTAAGACGGACGCCGAAATCGCTATCCTGCGCGAGGTCTCCGATCGCGTCGCCACGGCGATTCAGGCGGGATTCCGCGCCGGGTACGACGGCGTGCCGACGCGTGAACTGGCGGACACAGTCGAGAAAGAGATGGGCGCGCAGGGCGTGGCCTTCCTCTGGGCGTTCACGAATGCCGGCCCCGGCTACCTGCGCGCCCCCTCCGAGACGCGTTGGGAACGCGGGCGGATGCTCCACCTCGATTGCGGTGGCGAGGAGCAGGACTATCTCGCGGACATCTGCCGGATGGGCGCGCTCGGCGAACCGTCGGCGCTCGGTCGGGAATTGACCGACACTTGTCTGGAGATTCAAGGCGTTGTACGCCGCCAACTGCGCGCGGGCATGACGTATGGCGAAGTCAATGCCGCCGCGCAAGACGCACTGCAATCGAACAGCCACGCAGCGATTGGCCGGATCGTCGCGCATGGCATCGGCATGGTCTCCCACGAGCAGCCGATGATTAACCGTCCCGATCAGGCGGGCCGGATGCTTGAGAGCGGCCATATCCTCTCGCTCGAAACCGAGTTCCTCCACCCCGACGTCGGCCACGTCAAGATCGAGGACACGCTGGCCATCACGCCGCACGGTGCGGAAGGCCTCGGCGATATTGGCCGCGAATTGCAGGTGATTGGCTGAATCACGACGCGCACGGATCGCCAAAAAATCAGCGGCCACGGAATGCTATTCCCGTGGCCACTGACGGCGCATGATGCGCCCTTCTTAATAATCACCAGTCGTTTTTCCTCTGCTCCCCAGCCTGCCGTGGTTCTCATCATCTCATCACGTGCAGCCGCGTGAACCAGGTTCTCGTCTGGTCGTTGGTTGTCAATGCGCGCCGCGACGGTATATCCCGTCGTCTCCTCTATG
>JALYUS010000318.1 GCA_030853625.1 Chloroflexota bacterium | reverse complement strand
CCGCTTCCGGCTGATAGACCGGCATATCTAGCGTGTCAAAGCGGAAATGGAGTGAGCGGTACGGCAGTTTCCCGTAGCGGTAGCCGAAGAACTCATCAATCGGGCCGGTGTAGACCATCTGGCGGTACGGAATGGCCTGCTTAATCTCCTGGTAATCGGTGTTCAGCATGATCTTGATGTTCGGGTGCGCGAGCATCTTCTCGAACATCCGCGTGTAGCCGTGCAGCGGCATCACCTGATACGTATCGGTGAAGTAACGGCTGTCGTGATCCATGCGGGCGGGCACGCGGGCGGCAACCCCGGCATCCAGTTCCGACGGATCGAGACCCCACTGCTTGCGGGTGTAGCCGCGGAAGAACTTCTCGTAGAGGTCGCGCCCGACTTTGCTGACGACGACATCCTCGGAGGTGCGAATCTCGGCGACCGGCTCCGCGACGGAGGCGAAGAACGCGGCAATATCCGCCTCGGTGTAGTTGCTGCCATAGAGTTGGTTCACCGTATCAATGTTGATCGGAAACGGGACGTGCTGATCGTTCACCGCAGCGAGCACATGATGCTCATAGGGGCGCCAGGCCGTGAACTGCGAGAGGTGATCATAGATACGTCGCCCATTTGTGTGGAAGATGTGCGGCCCATATTTGTGGACAAGGATACCCGCGTCGTCGTAGTGGTCGTACGCATTGCCGCCGATGTGCGGACGGCGATCCACAATCAGCACTTTCTTGTTCAGTTGTGAGGCAAGGCGCTCCGCGATCACACTGCCCGCGAAGCCCGCCCCGACGATCAAGTAATCAAACATCTTATTCCCTCCTGTGTAATAGGAAGAGATGAACACGTACACGTATTCTTCTTTCCTTTGCGCCCTTCGCGCTCTTTGTGTCTTTGCGGTTCTCCCCGGTTTCGGTCAATCCGCGAGCGTCGCGACCGTATATGTGTCGAGGCGGTCTTCCTCCTCGGATGCCGCCTCAACGGCTTCCTCGATCAAACGGTGCATTCGCTCCCATGTCCCATCCCACGACTCTTGCGCGAGAAAGGCATCCGCACGTCGGATGCGCGCCGCAGCATCCTCCTGAAGAGCATCCGCAACCGCCGCAATGAATCCCGGTGTCGTCCCCGCAATGTGAACGAGACCACGCACACCGTATGGCCGCACGACATCCTGAATCGGCGTCGAGACGACTGCCTTACCCGCCGCGAGGTATTCCGGCGTCTTCGTTGGGCTGATGAAGCGCGTGGACTGGTTGATCGCGAAGGGGAGCAGCGCAACATCCCAGCCTGCGAGGTACGACGGCAAATCGTCGTACTCCTTCCGGCCGAGATAATGAATGTTTGGCGCTTGGGGCAACACTGCCGGGTCCACTTTCGCGACCGGGCCGACGAGCACGAGATGCCACGCCGGGCGCGCTTTCGCGATGCCCGCGATCAGATTGAGATCCATCCGCTCATCAATGACGCCGAAGAAGCCGAGGCGCGGGTGGGGAATGCCGGATTGGTCGGCGGGATCCACCGTCGTCCGGCGGGCGCGGCCAAAATGTGGCACATCTACGCTGCTCGGGAAGGCAAAGACATGCGGGTGCTGGTCGCGCTTCGCCTCATAGAGCGTCTGGCCACCAGTGAAGACGAGATCCGCGCGCCCGAGCAACTCTTTCTCGCGCGCCTGCATCTCCGGCGGCGCGCCTGCGAAGGCTGAGAGTTCGTCCATGCAGTCGTAGACAGTCGCCAGCGGGTCGAGGTGGCCCGAAAATGCCATTGCCATTGGCGTGTAGTACCAGAGGATGTAGGAGCGAACGCGGCGCTCGGCGAGCAGATCATCGATGAGATGGCGTTGGATCGTTTCAGCCTCGTGCGGCGACATGCCGACCGGCAGGTGCGGCACCGCGACCCAGACACCGGGCCGGGGCGTGCTGACCACCATACATGCTGGCCCATCGGCGGTGAGCGGTTCCTCAACGAAAAAGACGCGGTGCTGTCGCGCACAGCGGCTCAGGAGATGCTGCGGGCGTTGATAGACGAAATTCCAGCGCAGGTGCGACAGGACGACGACATCGAAGGTGGGGCGTCGGTTGGGCGCTTCCGAGAGAATGCGATCCACTGTGAGCGCTCCATCAACCGGCACGCCATCAGCACGAAGCGCCCGCACCATCAATGAATCTGGTGGATGGGGAACCGGTATCTGGGAACCGGACGAATTATTTGCTTGCAATCTCACCGCTCCTCCGTATCTACACGCACGCCTCTTCACGCAACCGCTGCCACATGTGCGCGGGTGATTGGACGACAGCACTATTCTTCAGGCCAACGAATCGATTTTGCCACGGTCACATCGCGCATGACAGCACAGGGGATAGCGCCATGCCGCGATCACCCGTACTTCGTCTGGTCGCACACGAGCAACAGGAAACGCGTGACAGAAAGATAATCATCTCGCTTGCCAAACGGTCAGCAAAGCGTCGGAACAATGCCGGTTACTCGCACGTTTCGTGCCAGAATTTGTACGACGATGATAATCCGCTACAGTGAGCCGACGAACGCCGCGTACATGTCCTCTCCGCTCGACGCCGGGAGCGGTCAGGAGTCCGATAATTTCGATGGGCCGTCTCATCGTCCTGCCCAACAGTGCGAGAGGTGCGGTGTCATGTCCTTTTAGGAAGACGCGCGGTGCGATACTCTTGTTCTCTGTTCTCTCGGGTGCTTGACGAATAGGACGATGGGCGGGATGATTTCGGTCGTCTTGCCGCGTTGCAAGGCTGATTGTGCCCGCACAGAGAAGCGAAAGGACGTGGCCGGTGGCAACAGCGTTCAAATATGTCGGCAAAGCGACCAAGCGCCAGGATGGGCCGAAAAAACTGACCGGTGAGGAGCAGTTTACCGGCGATCTGACGCTCCCCCGCATGGCCCATGCGCGGCTCGTCAACAGCATCTACGCGAACGCGAAGATTCGCGGTATTGACACGCGCGCGGCGCGCGCGCTCCCCGGTGTGATTGATGTCTGCACGGCGGAGGACATCCTGCCGATCTGGAAGATGCCGCCCGCCCGGTTGCCCCTGGCACAGGGGCGTGTCGTCTTCTACGGGCAGCCGGTCGCGGTCGTCGTCGCACGGTCGGAGGCGATCGCGGCGGAGGCCGCGTCGCTCGTGCAGGTGGATTACGAGGAACTGCCGGTCGTCACGGACACCGAGGCGGCAATGCAGCCGGACTCCGCGCGCGCCATCTTCAAGGAAGAGGGCGGTGCGGATGAACTCGATATGCACGCGGCGGTTGCGGCGGTCGCGGAGGAGAAGCGCGACCTGCCGCCGAATGTCGCCGCCTTCAAGCATTACCACCGGGGTGAGATCGAACAAGGGCTTGCGGAATCCGCTATTGTCATCACGCGCACCTACAAGACGAACATGGTTCATCAGTCGTACATCGAACCGCACTCGACGGTGGCGATGATGGACAATTCGGGCACGCTCTCCGTCTGGACGAGTACGCAGGCGATGTTCTATTGTCGCTCCGCGTGCGCGCAGGCGACGGGCCTGCCGGAGAACAAGGTGCGTATGACGGCGATGCCCGTCGGTGGCGGCTTCGGCGGCAAGTTCCTCTTGTACGAACCGCTGACGGCGATCCTTGCCATCAAGACGCGTCGCCCCGTTCGCTTCGTTCTGTCGCGGATGGAAGAATTCCTTTCCGGCAATCCGGCTCCCGGCTGCTCCATCGAACTGACGACCGGCGCGAAGAAAGACGGTACGTTCCACGCGCTCAAGGCGAAGATCGTCTTTGATACGGGCGCGTTCCCCGGTGCGCCATCCGGCATCGCCTCGCTCCTGCTTGGCGGCTACTACAAGATTCCGCACCTCGACATCGAGGCGTACGATGTCCACACGAATAAGACGACGCTCGGCGCGTACCGCGCGCCCGGCGCGCCGCAGGCAACCTTCGCCATCGAATCGAACGTCAGCCAGATGGCGAAGGAACTGGGGCTGGACGACATCACCTTCCGCCTCAAGAACATCGTCGGGGAAGGCGATCTGCTGCCGGACAACACGCCGTGGGCGCCCGTCGGCCTCCGAGATTGCCTCGAAGCGTTGCAGAAGCATCCGGCCTGGACCGGGCGCGGTAAAGTTGTCGGCGAGGGCGTCGGCATCGCGGTCGGCGCGTGGTTCGGCGGGTTGGAACCGGCGTCGGCGGCCTGCCGGTTGAACGCGGACGGCTCACTCGCCCTCGTTCTCGGCTCGCAGGACATCACCGGCTCGAACACTTCCTTCGCGATCATGGCGGCGGAAGTGTTCGGCGTGGATGTCGAGAAGGTGCAGATCATCTCAGGTACTACCGATACCGCGCCGTACGCCGGTTCCGCCGGTGGCAGCAAAATCCTCTACACCGTCGGCCCGGCGGTCATTCAGGCAGTGGAATCGGCGAAGCAGCAGTTGCTAAAAATCGCCGCCGAGCAACTGGAAGCGGCGCCGGAAGACCTCGAAATCGTGGACGACAAAGTCCGTGTCAAGGGTGCGCCGGGGCAGGAAAAGCCGATTGCCGAACTCGCTCGCATGACGATGACTTTCGGCGGGCGGTACGCGCCCGTCTACGGCAGCGGTACGACCGCCCAGACGAACCGCGCGCCCGGTGCGGCGGCCCATCTCGTCCGGGTGCAGGCAGACGCAGAGACGGGCGATGTGCGGATCGTGCAATACGTTGCGGCGCAGGATGTCGGGCGGGCGATCAACCCGGCGTCGGTGGATGGCCAGATCATGGGCGGCGTCGCGCAAGGCATCGGCTGGGGTTTGTATGAAAGCATGATCTACGACAATCGCGGCACGCTGCTGACCGCCTCGTTCCTCGACTATGCCGTGCCGAGCATGGAAGCCGTGCCGCCGATCGAAACGATCATTTTGGAAATTCCCGCGCCCGTCGGCCCATTCGGCGGTAAGGGAATCGGCGAGCCGCCCGTTGTGCCCGGCGCGGCGGCGATTGCCAACGCGATTGCTGACGCCATCGGCGTGCGCGTCTACGAAATCCCGATGACGCCCGAAAAAGTTAGGCGGGCGGTGCAGGCGAACGGGGGGTAAGGGATTTACCTAACCCCCGGCCCCTTTCGTCACTCGGCGTGGGAAGGGGAGCGAGCCTCCGGTATACCGGGGCGTTCCGCCAAACGCCCCGGTATCGCGATGAGTCACCCCTTCCTCGCGGGAAGGGGCCGGGGGTTAGGTTCCCCGCTCTCATTGACATTTCCCGAAGAAATATGCTATACCTCGCGCACGATCACACTACGGATCGGGGCGATGCTCAACGTATCTGCCCCAACGCCAGCGAAGCGCGTGGCGGATCGCGCGGTGTGGATGTATGGATATGGAGAGGAGAACGGGTAATGGCAGATAATCGCGACGAACACAAACACGAGCATCGGAACCGGGACGTGACGCGACGCACATTCCTTGGTGGGACGGCCGCCGCAGCGGCGACGGCAATTCTTGCGGCATGCGGTAGCAGTAGCACCGCGACGACGACGCCTGCGCCGACGAAGGCTCCGGCGGCGGTGGCTTCACCGGCGGCGGGCGCGACCAGTCCGGCAGCAGCGGCGACGACTGCCCCAACGAAAGCGGCAGCGGCAGCGGTAACAACGGGTACATCCCCAACAACTGCCGCCGCGAGTAGTTCGGCGGGGAGCGCGTCTGCCGCGCCAACGACCGCTGCGGCTGCGGCAGGCACGCCGAAAAAGGGCGGCATTCTCAAGATGGGGTTGCAGGGCGATCCCGTCGCGCTCGACCCGCACAGCACAAGCCTGACGGCGACGAATCATATTGTGGAGCATATCTACGGTCGCCTCGTGACAATTGATGCGACGCTCTCGCCCAAGCCCGACCTCGCGGAATCGTGGACGATCTCGCCGGACGGCATGATCTATACGTTCAAACTGCGCCAGGGCGTCAAATTCCACAACGGCCAGCCATTCGTCGCGGGGGATGTGAAATACTCCTACGAGCGCGTGCTGGACCCGAAGACGAAGTCCACGAGCACGGCGGGCCTTTCCAGTATCGGCACGATTGAGACGCCAGACGACGGCACCGTGAAGATTACCCTCAAAAAGCCGGATGCGTCGTTCCTCGTCGGGTTGTGGAGCCCGAACTACGCGATCGTCAAGCAAGAGGATGTGGTCAAGAACGGCGATCTGACGAAGACCGCGAACGGCACCGGCCCCTTTATGTTCAAGGATTACACCCCGAACACCAAACTGACGCTAGTGAAGAACCCGAACTACTGGGAGACCGGGAAGCCGTATCTTGATGGGATCGAGATGATTCCGGTGCCGGACGATACCGCGCGCAGCACCGCCGTCCGTACCGGCACGGTGGACTTCGTCGAGTACGCCCCCGCCAAGGACATCCCGCAACTGAAGGCGGATAAGAGCCTGACGATCGCGGGCGATCAGAACACGAATATCCGCTATCTCGGCTTCAACCTGACGCAGAAGGACAAGCCGTGGGCGAATCCGAAAGTGCGGCAGGCGATGAGCCTGGCGATGGATCGGCAGGCCATCGTGGACGCCGCCTTCTACGGCCTGGCAATCCCGACACTGACCGTCTTTCCGCCCGGCTACTGGGCGACGCTCGATACGAAGGTGCTGCCGCAGGACATCGCAGGCGCGAAGGCGATGCTCGCGGACGCCGGGTTCGGCAGCGGCTTCAAGACGACGATCAAGACGTGGTCCTCCTATCCGTTCCTTTCCAACGCCGCGCTTGCGGTGCAGGACCAGTTGAAACAGATCGGCATCACCGCCGACGTGCTGCCGGAGGACAACGGCACCTTCATCGCCGATAACAATGCGAAGAAGTACGATCTGCTCGTCAGCGGCACGAGTGGATACGTAGACCCGAACGACATCATGCTCTCGAACTTTGGGACGGGGCTTGCCTCGAATAACTCCGGCTACAGCGATGCGAACTTCGATAAACTCGTCGCGGACGGTGTTGCCACGACAAATCAGGATGACCGCAAGAAAGTCTACGCGCAGTTGCAACAGAAACTGCTCGCGGACAATCCGTGGGTGATGCTCTACGTCGGCAGCCAGTACGAAGCGATGAAGTCCTACGTCAAGGGCTACATCCACAATCCCACCGGTACGAATATCGGCCTGAAGGATACGTGGCTGGATAAGTAAGGCGAGTAGGTAGTAGACGGTAGATAGTAGTCAGAAGGGGATGAGTTCCGTTCTGTCTACCGTCTACTGATTCCTGTCTACTTCCCAGGAGCGATGCATGGGAAGGTACATCGCGCGGCGGTTCGCGCTGCTCGTGCCATTGCTGATCGGCGTGTCCATCGTCACATTCCTGCTGATCCATCTCCTTCCTGGCGATGCGCTGGACATCCTGATCGGCCTGGATCAGCGCATGACGGTAGAACAGAAGGCCGAACTGCGCCATCAATATGGCTTCGATGCCCCCCTGCCGGTGCAGTACCTCAAATGGGCGGAACATGTGGTACACGGCGATCTCGGCAC
>JALYUS010000299.1 GCA_030853625.1 Chloroflexota bacterium | reverse complement strand
TGATTGAGAGACCGTTATCACCGAGGATACTGCGTGGTGATCGTCGCCACGCAGTATCCTCGCGCTCCTGCCCACGATTGGTGTGCGACCGGGTAAGATTCTTCCGTGAGGCAATCCCTCCCTACCGCAGCACCGCGTCCCGCCCGGCGCGGGCGTCCGCGATTCGCTGATAATGTGACGGGATGAGTGGGGGCAGGTCGTCCGGGTCGAACCAGCCTTCGTCCAGCGTTTCGTCGGAGCGGGCAAGCGTTCCGCCAATCACCCGGCACTCCACCGCGATGAGCGCCATCTGGTAGCGCAGACCGAGTCCGATGCGGAGCGCGAGGCGTGGATCGGAATAGACGCCAACGATTCGGCCCGGCGCGACGATCAAGCCGGTCTCTTCCAATGTTTCCCGTGCAACAGCCTCGGCAATCGTCTCGCCGAGGTCCACATGGCCGCCGGGCATGCACCAGAGGTGATTATCTTCCCGCTGCGTCAGCAGGACGCGGCCCGCATCATCGAAGATCACGGCATTGACGCCGACTTTCGGCGTCGTGAACGGGATGTCCTCTGGCGCGTAGATTGGGTCTGCCCAGGTCGGTGGGAGAAACGTGCCGTCCGGATCGCGGGGCGCGGCGGGAGCGGCCAGCACCGCATCGCGGTTGAGCGGGCCATAGATATGCGGGAAGCGTTCGTCGCCATCGTAGCGCCACGGGCTAGTCAACCGCCGGAGATCAACGACGACTGCACGGTACGGGCGCGCGTCATTCGTGTAGTACCGGTTGCCTGCCGCCGCGACCTCGACGGCGCGATGCGTTGTGTGAATGAAGCCGTCGTGCGGAAAGGCGACGGGCAGATACGATGCGTTCGGCGGCACCGCCTCCCATTCTTCGGTCGGGACAAGGTGATACGCCAGCCAGGCGGGTTCGCGGATCGCGTGGGCCATCAGTTGAGGTCCAGCAGTGTGACGCTGGAGATCACACCGGGCGTCTCGCGTACGAGGATCAGCGTTTCCTTGAATTGCTCTTTGGAGTCCGCCTCGACCCGGACGATCAGATCGTAGATACCGGTGACGAGCGACATGCCCCGGAACCGCTCGCCCAATCGTTCCTTGACGGTCTCGCAGACCTTGACGACATTCGCGTTGACGCAAATCAGCACGTAACCGCGCCATTGCTCGCGCTCGACATCCTGCGGGGCAAGGAGCGGTTCAGGCTCGTTCGCATCACCCAGTTCTTCCATCAGCGCCTGTGGCTCGATCAGTTCCGCCTCGATGTCGGCTTCGCCCTCTTCGCGCGTGCGGAGGCGACGCGTCCGCGTGAAGAGATTCTGCATTCCCTTATCGTCCATTCCCGTCATACTCCCCGCGCTGCATTGCCAACCGATAGCGGCAACGATACCACAGTGCATCGGTCATCGGTCATCGGTCGTCGCAATCAGTATCGGTCGGTGCGAGAAGATCGAGAAAAGCGCGAGCGGCACTGGAGGGTCGGTAGTCGCGGCGTTGCACGCGTAGTAATGTCCGACGGATCGTCACGCCCGCAATCGGTACCGCGACGAGCAGGCCACCAGCCACTTCCGGGCGCACCGTGCGCGTTGAGAGGATCGAGACGCCGAGACCGGCCGCGACCGCCTGCTTGATCGCCTCGGTGTGCCCGAGCTCCATCGCTACCGTCGGGGCCACGCCGTACTCAAGGAGCGCAGATTCCACCACCTCGCGTGTCCCGGAGCCCCGCTCGCGCATCAGGAAGGGCACTGCGGCGAGTTCCTCCGGTGTGGCAACCCCCGCGCGGGCGAAGGGATGCGTCGGTGCAACCACGAGCGTCAGGTCGTCCCGCCGATACGGCTCCACGCGCAGGTCTGCCCCGCGCACCGGCCCCTCGACGAGCGCGAGTTCGATCGTACCCGCCCGCAGTCGCCCGATTACCCGTTCGACATTCTCGATCTCCAGCGAAAGGGCAATCGCGGGATGGCGGGCGTGGAACGCGCCCAGCACGGCGGGCAGCAGGTAGATGCCGATCGTTGTGCTCGCCCCGATCGCCAGTTGGCCGCGTTCCAGTCCCCGCAGTTCATCCATCGCCCCCTTCCCCTCCTCGGCGAGGGTGAAGATGCGCCGGGCATACCCCGCGAGGATTTCTCCCGCCTCCGTGAGCACGACGCGCCGCCCGACATGCTCCAGGAGCGGCACGCCAACCTGTCGCTCCAACTCCTGCACCGCCTTCGAGACGGCGGGCTGGCTGACAAAGACCGCCTCCGCCGCGCGTGTCACGCCGCCGTACTCCGCGACGGCGAGGAAGAGCCGCAGGTGGTTGAAGTTCAGCGCGAACGTCGTCAAATCCATAGATAACTCCGCTTTATAAATAAAGATACTTTTCTGTCTTGGACATATACATCCCGGCCCCTTACGCTGTCAACAATGACATCGCGAGATATGGGAGAGGAGCCGATATTGGAGACCGCAGTGACAACCGAAACGGTGCAACCCGAACTACGACTGCGTGGTGGCGCGGGATGGCTGCGGGCGCTCATTCCCGGCGTCGCCCTCGCCACAGGGGTTGCGGTGCTGGCGTGGTACGGCGCGGCAGCGGAGGAGCGGCTCTTCCATTACGCGCTGCTCGAACCGCTCGTTCTTGCGCTGCTCCTCGGCATGGTGATCCGACTCATCTGGACGCCCCCAGGGGTGAGCGAGCGCGGCATCGGCTTCGCTGGCAAGGAACTGCTGGAGTTTGCGATTATCCTGCTTGGCGCGTCGTTAGACTTGCGCACGATCGCCCACGCCGGCCCCAAACTCGCAGGCGCGGTTCTGCTCTCCGTCTCGACGGCGATCGTTGTCGGTACCTTCCTCGGACGGCGCGCCGGGCTGACGCCGAAACTGGCGATTCTTGTCGCGGTGGGAAATGCGGTCTGCGGCAACTCGGCCATCGCTGCCGTCGCCCCGACGATCCGCGCCAAGAAACAGGAAGTGGCGAGCGCGATTGCCCTCACCGCCGTGCTCGGTGTCGGCGTCGTCCTGTTGTTGCCGCTGCTCATCCCGCTCGTCGGGCTGACGCACTACCAGTACGGCGTGCTCGCCGGGCTGACGGTCTACGCGGTGCCGCAGGTGCTGGCGGCGACCTTCCCGGTGAGCGTGGAGAGCGGCCAGATCGGCACGCTCGTCAAGTTGACGCGCGTGCTGCTGCTCGGGCCGGTCGTGGCGATCTTCGCCTTCCTGCACCGGCACGAGCAGGAACCGGGCGCGCGGTTCTCGCTCAATCGCTTCCTGCCGTGGTTCGTGATCGGCTTCGCGATTTGCGCGGTGGCGCGCACGGCGGGGGCGCTCTCGCCGGGCATCGGCAATCAGGCGCAGAACGTGAGCAAGATTCTGACAATCGTCGCGATGGCAGGGCTTGGCCTCAGCGTGGACATCCGGGCCGTCCGTGAGGCGGGGCATCGGGTGGCGGCGGTCGTCGTCGGCTTGCTGATCGTCCTTGTCCTGCTGGCGCTCGGCATCATCGCCCTGCTCCACCTCAACGGATAGGCGTCGTGTTGTCGGTTATCGAAGCGGTGGCATCGGAATTGCCACTGAAATCATTGCTTTCCAGCCTGCAAATCGAGGCGAATGTGTGGGGAGGCAGCAATTTATTTCGTGGTCGCTCATGACCTCGTTTGAAGGAGCAGGGATGATTCGCACACCGTCGTCACTCAGCTGTCCTCACTGTACACGACGGCAATTTCTGCGCACCAGCGCCGGGGTGGCCGCCCTCGGGGCCACTGCGCTCTGGCTCCCCGGCGCGACCGGCGTGGCCGCCGCACCCGGGACCGTCGCACTCGTTGATGACGGCAACGCAACGCCGATCCCCGAAGTCAATATGAATGGCAACCATACCCAGAACCCCGTACCGGGCAATGAGCCTTCCGAGATCTACAACTTCATGGGTCAGTACGCCATCACCGCCATCGAGGGCGTTGGCACCGACAATCAGGGTAAACTCGTTCCCTTCGGCGGCGCCGGCACCGACTTCCGCTTCATGCGCGGCCAGTACCGCACGCGCGATGGCGCGCTGCGTTCCGGCACCTTCACCCACATATGACTTGGCCTCTTCTCCCAGGAACCGTTGGTTCCTGACAACAAAATCCACGATCTCCACCCGCCGATTTCCCCTGCGGGCCTCTTCTGGAACATCCTCATCCCGGACAACAGCGTCACGATCAGCCCCGACGGGCAGATGGCGACGCTGGTGGTGAACGATGTCGCGGTGATTGACGAGCCGAAGTTCCCGAAGCCGGGTCCGGTCTATCACGGGACGATGAGTCTCCGAATCGTCTGGACGGTGGCGGGAGGGATGCGCATGTTTAACGACGCGAGCAACCACTTTGCGGTACAGGGCTTCGTGTCAGCGGCGAAGGCGGAATTCACCGTGTCAGTACCCGAACTGAACTTCAGTTGGAAATCGTACCCAATGGAGACCTCGCACTCGACGTTCGCCGGGATGGGCAACGAAGTGAACGGCGAATTCTACGACCGGGGGTTGTCGCCCGCAGCGCTGCCGCCCGAGACACGGCGCTTCGTCCACCGTCTCGGCGATGCCTAACCGCGCACCGACGACGCACTGAGATAATTCGGCAGTTCCCTTTCCCCTCTGTGGCGGCGTGCTCCCCGGCAGCCGCCACGGTGTTTTTGCCCACACCGGGCGAAGGAGGATCCGCGATGCAGCAACGACAGGAACCGATCGAAGGCGCCACCGACAGCCAGGCGACCGAACCGACCCGCACGGGTGATGATGTGCCGACGAGCAATCTCACTCCCCAGGAATCGAAGACGATGGCGGCCGTTCCCTTCACCTTTATCGGGATCGCTGTGGTGATCGCGGTGATATTTATGGTCATCTTCATCATCGTCCGGTAGTCGGTCAGACGAAAGGCGAAAGGGTACAAGAACTCGGTGGAAGGTTCCAAAGGAGAAGAAGCATGCAACAACGTCAACACAACTTCCGATCAGCAACCAGAGGGCGGTAATCACGCTCTGCTGA
>JALYUS010000286.1 GCA_030853625.1 Chloroflexota bacterium | reverse complement strand
ATCGCGGCGGAGCACGGCGGCTACTCCGTCTTCGCCGGTGTGGGCGAGCGCTCCCGCGAGGGGAACGATCTCTACCACGAAATGACGGAGTCGGGCGTTATTGACAAGACGGTAATGGTCTTCGGTCAGATGAATGAGCCGCCCGGCGCGCGCCTGCGCATCGGGCTGACGGGCGTGACGATGGCCGAGTACTTCCGCGATGTCGAGGGGCGCGACGTGCTGCTCTTCATTGATAACATCTTCCGCTTCGTGCAGGCGGGGTCGGAAGTCTCCGCGCTCCTTGGCCGCATGCCGAGCGCCGTCGGCTACCAGCCGACGCTCGCTTCCGAGATGGGGCAGTTACAGGAGCGGATCACGAGTACCGCCAAAGGCTCGATTACCTCCGTGCAGGCGATTTACGTGCCTGCCGACGACTACACCGATCCGGCCCCGGCGACGACCTTCGCCCACCTCGACGGCTCAATCAACCTCGAACGGTCGCTCGCCGAGCAGTTTTTGTATCCTGCCGTGGACCCCCTCGCCTCCTTCTCCCGTATTCTCGATCCGAACGTCGTCGGTGACGAGCATTACGACACGGCGCGTGAGGTGCAGCAAGTCCTCCAACGGTACAAGGACTTGCAGGACATTATCGCCATCCTTGGCATCGAAGAACTGTCGGAGGATGATAAGTTGACCGTGGCGCGCGCCCGGAAGATGCAACGATTCCTGACGCAACCCTTCTTCGTCGCGGAAGTCTTCACCGGACTTCCCGGCCAGTACGTCTCCCGCGAGGAGACGGTGCGCGGGTTCCGTGAAATCCTCGACGGCAAGCACGATGCGCTACCCGAGCAAGCCTTCTACAATGTCGGCACGATCGAGATGGCCGTTGAGAAGGCGAAGGAACTGGGGAACGCGTAGAACCTAACCCCCCGGCCCCCTTCCCTAAAAGGAAGGGGGAGAACGAGGGAAAGTGTAGGGGGCGCATTGCAATGCGCCCGGTTCCCCCTCCTTTTTAGGGCGGGGGTTTAGGGGGTAGGTATGCCGACACTGAACTTTGAACTTGTCACCGCCGAACGGGTTGTCCTCCAGGAGGAGGGCGTGGATATGGTGGTTGCGCCCGGTACGGATGGAGTGCTTGGTATCTTGCCGGAGCATGTCCCGCTCATCACGACGCTCCAACCGGGCGAGTTGCGCGTCAAGCGCGGCGGCGACGTCACAAGCATGGTCGTGACGGGCGGTTTCATGGAAGTGGCGCCGGACAAAGTGCTCGTCCTCGCCGACGCAGCGGAGCGCTCCGAGGAGATTGATGTCGCGCGGGCGGAAGAAGCGCGCCGTCGCGCCGAGGAACGGCTTGCCGGAAGCAAAGATACGATAGACGCCGCGCGGGCAGAAGCGGCGCTCCAGCGGGCGATCGTGCGCATTCGCATCGGGCAACGCCACCGTTCATCCGGCCGGGTACGCGACGATCAGCGCTGAAAAACCTCACCTCCAGCCCCTCTCCATCGCAATAAAGAGGGGTGACTCGTCTCTCGTGCCGCAGCCTTCCCCATGTGCCTCGATCTACCGGAAGTCGCCCCTCTTCATCGCAATAGAGAGAGGGCTGGAGGATGAGGTTTTCGGAGCGTGCATACGCCCCGAAAATATGCCTACGTAATCCCTCGCTCCTGTGGTTATGTCGAGTATACTGACGGACGGCTCACGAGCATGGTCGCGGGCGTGCGGGCGACGAAGAGCGAAGGGGTATCTAATTTTGCCAAAACAAATTGGCATTGATCTGGGCACGGCGAACGTCCTGGTCTATATGCGGGGTCGGGGCATCGTCATCAATGAACCGTCGGTCGTCGCGATTGGCACGCGGGACGGACGGGTGAAGGCCGTCGGCCTCGAAGCGCGCGAAATGATTGGCAGGCACCCGGAAACCATCGAAGTCGTCCGACCGATGCGGGACGGTGTAATCGCGGATTACGTCGTCACGCAGGAGATGCTGAAGTACTTCATCACGAAATCGTGCGGGCGCTTCTCGCTCATCAAGCCGGAAGTGATGATTTGCATCCCGGCGGGCGTGACGGGTGTGGAGACGCGCGCGGTGCGCGACGCGGCATTGCAGGCAGGCGCACGCCGGGCCTATCTCATTCAGGAGCCACTCGCCGCCGCGATCGGCGCGCGCATCCCGGTCGCCGATCCATCGGGCAACATGGTGATTGACATCGGCGGTGGCACGACGGAAGTCGCGGTCATCTCACTCAATGGAATCGTCGTCGCTCGTTCGATCCGCGTCGGCGGCAACAAGTTCGATGACGCGATTGCCAACTACATCAAGCGGAAATACAATCTCGCAATCGGCGAGCGAACGGCGGAAGAGATCAAAATCCTGATGGGCAGCGCGATGCCGCTCGATGAGGATGTCGTCATGGATGTCCGTGGGCGGGATCAGGTCGCCGGATTGCCGCGCACGATCCAGATCCACGCGAACGAAGTGACCGAGGCAATTACCGAGCCGCTCGAAGCGATCATCGGTGCGGTGCGCGGCGTGCTCGAAGAGACGCCGCCCGAACTCTCGTCGGACATCATAGACAAGGGCATGATCCTAACGGGCGGCGGCGCGCTGCTGCGAAATCTCAATGAACTGCTCACCGAAGTAACCGGCGTCCCCTGCTACGTCGCGGAGGACCCACTCTCCTGCGTCGCTGTCGGCACTGGTCTCGCCCTCGAACACCTCGATGTCCTCCGCGACAGCCTCGACACGATGTAGCGCGAGAATTGAACCGTCAGGGGAAAAGGAACGGAGCGCAGAGAGCGCAGAGGATACAGAGAACACAGAGAGATAAACCTCTTTTGTCTTCTCTGTGTCCTCTGCGCTCCGTCCCCGCTTCGGGGCGGATGGTGTCAGGGGTTGGGAATGTTGGCGGCACGGAGCAACGCCGTCCAATCTGTCGCAGGCGGCGATTGTGGTGCGTTTGGATCACCGCTTCCCTGCCAGGTGACGATCAAAAGCGTCTCACCGGGCCGGGTGAGCATCAAGGTATGGCGTGCAACGAGCGTCGCATACTGCGCGTAGTGGGCAGGATCATTGAGCGCGGCGATCTCGGCGGTGAGCGTTCGCTGTTCCTGTCGTGCAGCGTCAAAGTCCTGTTGGCGCTGTGCGACTTCATGGGTCAGGCTGCGTACCGTTCGCTCCTGTCGGACGAAGCCGACCGACGCGTACGCTGTCGCGAGCACGAGGCCGATGATGATCACCGACCGCTGCAACCGCGCGGTCACACGCGATATTCGTTGTTTCATCGTTTGACGCATCGCACCTACCGACATATCAGTCATGCACCGAATATGTACGTACAGTAGTCGCCACGCCGCGTTACGTCAAGTCCGTGACCCGAATTCTCCGGTAGCGTAGGCTTCAGCCTGCGTCCCTTGCGAGGG
>JALYUS010000282.1 GCA_030853625.1 Chloroflexota bacterium | reverse complement strand
GCGATACTCCTTTCGCCGCAACCCACGCACCCAGTCTACCAGTTTCCGGATAAGCTCTAAGTCGTTGTATGTCTCAATCGGTGAAGGCACCCGATTGATAAGAAGCGCCGCAGACCCTCCAAAGGGTTCGCAGTAGTGGGTTGATTTCGGCAACAAGGGTAAGAGCCAATCCGCATGGCTAAATTTTCCGCCATACCAACCGAACGCGATAAGCTTCCCCATCACGCTGCCTCCAAACGTGTCCTTACGCGCCCTGCGCCCGGCGCCATGCCTCGTATTCGGCTCGTCCCTCCTCGGAGAGCGGGTAGTATTTTCGCAGATCGCCGCCCGCCGCCAAACGCATGCGGGAGAACTCCTCCCACTCCGCGTGATCGCTCGCCTTGTGGAGCAACTCCGGGGCCAGTGTGGCCGGTACGACGACCGCCCCATCGTCATCGGCAACGATGATGTCGCCCGGCATCACCAGCGTATCGCCGCAGGCGATGGGTACATTGACGGCGAATGGGAAGATGTCCGTCTGCGTGTGAAAATTGGGTGTGACGCCGCGCAGCCACAATCCGAGACCGATTTCTTTGGCTTTCGGATAGTCGCGGATGCAGCCATCAATGACCACACCGATGCCCCCACGCCCCTTAAAGTACGTCAGCATCATCTCGCCGAAGACGCCGCTGCCCATATGACCGCGCGCGTCAACGACAACGATGTCGCCGGGCTGCGTGTGATGGAGGACGTGCCGGTGCAACTGCTTCTCGGGGTCCGCGTACTCATCCACCCGATAGATATCCTCGCGCTTCGGCATAAACTGGAGCGTCAGGGCGGGGCCGACGACCGTCTTGCCCGGCGTCCAACTCGTGATCCCCCGCAGATGGGCATCGCGGATGCCGAGGCGGCTCAGTTCACCCACGGCCGTCGCACTGCCGATCCGCGCAAGGCCCTCGATCAGGTTCCGCGCCGGTCGTTCGATATCCGGAGTCTCAATCATCGTCTGCTCCTCATTCTACACTGGGCGATCCAGCCTGTTTCCAAGCCTGCCCAGTATAGCATCCGGGTGCTGCCGATCCATACGAGCATCCTTCTATGAGAATATCCGAACGATACATTCGATGAGAACGTGTTGGATTGTACCCCTTCCCGTTCTATGCTGTGAGAGAGATTGGTGCGTGGCAGAGATGAGAGACAAGGAGAAGCAGTATGGTGGAGACTGCCGATGTAATCGTCGTCGGAGCGGGCGCCAACGGGAGCAGCACCGCCTTCCACCTGGCCCGGATGGGAGCGGGCAAGGTGGTGGTCGTCGAGCGCGGCCACCTCGCCGCAGGCGCGACCGGCAAATCCGGCGCCCTCGTGCGCATGCACTACACGAACGAGCCGGAGACCCGCCTCGCGGTTGAGAGCCATCGCTACTTCGCCAACTGGGCGGAACTGGTGGGTGGAGATTGCGGCTTCCGCCCGATCGGCCTGCTTACCTTCACGCCGCCCGACTACCGCCATCATCTGGAGGCGAATGTGGCGATGCAGCGCGAGGTCGGCGCGGACGCCCGGATCATTACACCCCAGGATGCGCGCGACCTCGACCCGTCCCTGTATGTCGGCGATGTGACAGCGGTGGCATACGAGCCACAAGCCGGCTACGCCGACCCGAACGCGACCACCTACGCCTTCGCCCGCGCCGCGATGGACCGCGGTGTCGAATTCAAACTCGACACACAGGCCACGCGCGTACTGACCAACGGGAACCGTGTTACCGGAGTTGAGACGACTGACGGGGTGATTCAGGCGCCGGTCGTTGTGATTGCGGCGGGGGCGTGGGCGAATCAACTCTTCGCGCCGCTCGGCATTGACCTCGGCCTCGTCCCGGTCGCGGCGCGGGTCACACTCTTCCGCTGGGCGTTCGACCGCTCGCCCAAACACCTCACCTATATTGACCAGATCAATAACACCTGGGCGCGCCCCGTGGACGACAATTGCACGCTGATCGGTGCGGAGAGCGGCGTGCGTGTCAGCCCCGACCCCGAACGCGCGCCGGAGGCGGTAGATGAGGATTACATCCGGGTCTGTCGCGAGAAACTCGTCGCGCGCTTCCCGGTGATGCGCCACAGCACGGTGCGCGGCAACTGGGCGGGCATCCTGATGATGAGTCCGGACGCGCGGCCAATCATTGACAAATTGCCGCAGCACGAGGGTCTCTACTGCATGACCGGCGACAGCGGTACGTCGTTCAAGACCAGCCCGGCAATTGGCAAGTGTCTGGCGGAGTGGATCACGGAGGGGCGGCCAAAAACGGTGGACCTGACGCCGTTCCGCTCGACACGGTTCGCCGAGGGCAAGCCGTGGAAAGATGAGTACAACTACGGTATCGCCCGCGCGACGATCTCGCGCTGACCGCTACCTTCTCTCGCGCCCATGAGGAGAGTGGACGATGCTCGATTTCGACCGCTTTACGTATCTTACGTTCGACTGTTACGGCACGCTGATTGATTGGGAGCAGGGCATCCTCGCCGCGCTCCGGCCCGTGCTGGATCGCCACGGGATCGCGCTGTCCGACGATGCGGCTCTTGAGGTATACGGCGAATTGGAGTCGGCAGCGGAGCACGGGCCGTACCGCCCCTATCGCGAACTGCTCGCGACGGTGATGGACGGTTTCGGGGAACGGCTGGGATTCGCGCCCGCTGCGGACGAGCGGGAGGCGCTGGCGGTATCGGTCGGCGACTGGCCGCCGTTCCCCGATACGGTCGAGGCGCTTCAGACGCTGGCGCGCAGATTCCAATTGGCCATCCTCTCGAACATTGACGACGACCTCTTCGCCGGCTCCGCGCGGCGTTTGGGAGTCACGTTCGCTGCCGTCGTCACGGCAGAGCAGGTCGGCAGATACAAACCCGATCCGCGCAACTTCCGCGCCCTGCTCACGCGGCTCGATGTCGCCCCCGATCGGGTGCTCCACGTCGCCCAGAGCCTTTTCCACGACATCGCCCCCGCTCATGCGCTCGGGCTGACCACCGTCTGGATCAATCGCCGCCACGACCGGGCGGGATTCGGCGCGACGCCGCCCGCGACGGCGCACCCCGATCTGGAGGTGACTGACCTCGCGACGCTGGCACGAATGGCGGTAGCAGACGAAATGGGAAAGGAAGCACGATGACAATCCGGGAAGAACGACACGAGGAGACCGAGGGGAAGGGATGGGGGCTGGACACACTGCTTATTCACGGCAATCAGGGGCCCGACCCGCAGACTGGCGCGATCGTCCCACCGATCCATCCCAGTTCGACGTTCGTCCGGCAGCATATTGATGATGACGCCCGCTTCCGGTATGCGCGCGGGGCGAACCCGACGCGCGCGACGCTGGAAGCAATCCTGACCGACCTGGAGCATGGCGCGGGCGCCAGCGCCTTTGGTTCCGGGATGGCAGCGGTAACGGCGGCGCTCCAATTGCTCTCGGCGGGCGATCATGCCATCGTCGGGTACGACTGCTACCTCAGCACGTACCATCTCTTCGCCAACGATCTGCCCCGCTACGGCATCGCCGCCGACTTCGTTGATCTCGGCGATCTGGCCGCCGTGCGCCGTGCGTTGCGCCCGAACACGCGGATGATCTGGATCGAGACGCCGACGAACCCGCTGCTGGACATTGTGGATTTGCAGGGCGTGGCGGCAATTGCTCAGGACGCGGGAGCGCTGACCGTGGTGGACAATACCTTTGCCTCACCGTATTGCCAGAATCCGCTCGACTGGGGTATTGACCTCGTCGTCCATAGCACAACCAAGTATCTCGGCGGGCATAGCGACCTGCTCGGCGGGGCGGTGATCGCGCGCACAAAGGAACTGGCGGCGCGCATTGCCGACCGGCAGTATTACCTCGGGGCGATCCCCAGTCCGTTCGACTGCTGGCTGCTCATCCGCGGCATGCGCACACTCGGCGTGCGGATGCGCCAGCATATGGAGAACGCGCAGGCCGTCGCCGAATGGTTATCCGGGCATCCAGAGGTGACGCGCGTCCTCTATCCGGGGCTGCCGGGCCATCCAGGGCATGTGCTGGCCTGCCGCCAGATGCCGGGCGGCTTCAGCGGGATGGTCTCATTCGCGGTGGCGGGGGGCACTGCCGCCGCACGGCGCGTCTCGGAGGAGACCCGCCTCTTCCAATTGGCGACGAGTCTGGGGGGCGTCGAGTCGCTGATCTTCCCACCCACCGCCTGGCTTGAGACCGATCCGGCGCTGCTCGCCCAAATCCCCGGCTCGCCCTGGGCGCAGCACCCGGGGTTGATTCGCCTGTCGGTCGGCATCGAGTCCGCGCGAGACTTGATCGCCGACCTCGATCGCGCGCTCGCGAGCGTGTAATCTTACGATTTATCCTCAGCGGCGAGAGCGGCGCCGACGATGCCCGCGAGGTTGAGCATCTGGGCCGGAACCATCGGCGTCTGGATTGCGATGTGGGGGGCGAGTTTGTCGAATTCGTCGCTCACGCCGCCGCCGAGGATGAAGAGGTCCGGCCAGAGGAGCCGCTCCAGTTCGTGAAAATACTCGGTGAGGAGCGTCCCCCACTTCTCCCACGAGTATCCTTTCTTCTCCCGTGCCCCGGCGGACGCGCGCCGCTCCGCATCCTTGCCTCGGATGATGATGTGCCCCAGTTCGGTGTTTGGCACCAACCGGCCATCCACGTAGTAGCCGACGCCGATGCCGGTGCCGAGCGTGACCATCATCACGCTGCCCATCTTGCCCTTGCCCGCGCCGAAGCGCAGTTCGGCCAGGCCAGCGGCGTCGGCATCGTTGATGATCGAGACCGGGCAATCCGTCTTCGTCGCGATCAGCGCCTGCCCGTTCGTGCCGATCCAGGACGGATCAACATTGGCGGCGGTGTACATCACCCCCTGCTTGACGACCGCCGGGAAGCCGACGCCGATCTTGCCTTTCCAATGGAAGTGTTTGGCGATTTCGGCCATTGTGTCCGTCATCGCCTCTGGCGTCGCGGGTTGCGGCGTCTTGAAGCGCAGCCGCTCGCCCGTCAGTTCACCACTCTGGACATTCACCGGGGCGCCCTTGATGCCGGAACCGCCCACGTCAATGCCGAGAATTTCTTCCGTCTTGCCAGCCATCTCATCCCACCTCCTCAGGCATCCGCATCTCTGCCGCGCGTCGTTTCTTTTCGTGTCTGGCGCACAGTGTAGCCGCGAACAATCCGCGAGGCAAAGGCCGTACCGATGCGCGGTACAATCCCCCCCCGCGCACTGCATGGTGCGGGATGCGTATTGGTACGGTGACGTGGGCAGCAGCAAGCAGCGCATCGGAGGGACGGATGCAGTACGGGTTCATCTTTCCGGGCGGGGACCCGCGCACGCTTGCGGAGCTGTCGTACGAGGCGGAAGCGGCGGGGTGGGACGGCGTCTTCATCCCCGATAGCATCGCGATTGACACGCCGGAATTCCCGACCATGCCCACATTCGATCCCTGGGTGACACTGGCGGCGATGGCGATGCGCACCGAGCGCGTCCGTCTCGGCACGATCATTACGCCGCTCTCCCGGCGCCGCCCATGGAAACTGGCGCGCGAGACGGCGACGCTCGATCATCTCTCCAATGGTCGGCTGATTGTCGCGGTCGGTCTTGGCGCGCTCGATGACAAAGGGTTCGCGAATGTCGGGGAAGCGACGGATATGAAGGCACGGGCAGAGATGCTCGATGAAGGGCTGGCAATTCTTGCGGGCTTATGGAGTGGGCAGCCGTTCAGTTTCCACGGCGCGCGGTATCAGGTGGACGAACTGACCTTTCTGCCACCGCCCGTGCAACGGCCACGTATTCCCGTCTGGGTTGTCGGGGCGTGGCCGCGCGCGAAATCTATGCGGCGCGCGCTCCGCTGGGACGGTATCCTGCCGCAAAAGAGTGACGGGATGGGCGCGGCAATGACCTCCGCCGACATCGCCGCGATGAAGGCATTCATTGACGTGGAGCGCGGGCAGGCCACACCATTCGCTATTCTCACGGAAGGTGAAACACCCGGCGATGACCGCGAGCGCGCCGCCGCGATCGTCCGCCCGTTCGCCGACGCGGGCGCAACGTGGTGGATGGAGACGCGCTGGCTCGGCAACAACAGCCCCGACGAACTCCGTACCCGCCTCCAGCAAGGCCCGCCGCGCATCGCGGAACGGGGAGATTGATACCGGGGAGAACCGCAGAGACGCAAAGGACGCGGGGGCGCAAAGAGGGGGGAATTTCTTTTCTCACCTTCATTCTTTCTGTATTTCTTTGCGTTCTCTGCGCTCTTTGCGCCTCTGCGGTTCTCCCCGGTGTCAATCCCATCGGGCGAGCAATGCGGGCGTGAAGGCCGTCAGGCTCGGTAGGACGAGATCGGCCGCCGAGAGGTCTTGCGGTTGCAGCGCGTCCGGGTTCGGCACCGCGATGCAGCGCATTCCCGCCGCCTTCGCTGCCAATACACCGACGGTTGCATCCTCGAAGACGACGCAGGTGGCGGGCGGCAGAGCAAGCCGTGCGGCGGTAACGAGGTACGGCTCCGGGTGCGGCTTGCCGTGTGTGACATCCGCGCCGGTGACGATGACGGCGAAGCGATCCGCGATGCCGAGGCGATCCAGCACGAGCGTGATGTACTCCCGGATGCCGGAGGAGGTGACCGCGAGCGGATACCCGGCGGCAGAGAGCGCAGTGATTGCCGCAACCGCGCCGGGCATTGCGGGGAGCGCCGGGGCATCGCGCAGGGCGGCGAGAAAATGTTCCTGCCGCCGCTGGATCAGTGCATCCACCGAATCCGCGATGCCGAAATGGGCGCGCATCTCCGCGAGCAGTTCGCTGATCCGTCGCCCGGAGGAGCCGAGGCGAATCACATCAGGCAAATCGTCGTACTCATGGCCGAGGGCCGCGAGCGCCGCGCGATCCGCCGCGAAATGCAGCGTTTGGAGATTGATGAGCAATTCGTCGAAGTCAAAAATCGCCGCGCGAATCATCATACTACTATGGTACGCGATTTGGGGCGGTCAGCGCGCGATACGAACAGGGCAATCACATCTCAACTGGCGATGGCTTTGAGCAGATAGCGTTTTTCAGATGCGATTGCCCTGGATTGCTCGTTACGTACGTTGCATCCGGCGGCGGCGCGGGGTATCCTTCTCACAGTGAATGTGGGGAATGCTGACCGTCTTTTCGCGGTCAGGACGCGCACGGGAGTAGCAGAGCATGGAAGACGAAGATCGCGCGATCGCCTTGACGCGCGCGTTGCGGTGGATGGGAATTATGGAGGTGTTCGAGGCGAACACGGCGACGGGTTCGACCTACCATGTGATGCGCCACCCGGATGGCGGATTTGAGATCACCGGTGGCCGCAGCCTGCACGGCTGGGAGCGGGCGGACATCGTCGGCGCCGTGCCCGATTCGTCCGGCTATGCCCGCCTTGCCGTTATCCGCGCCGATCCGGGGGCCGACGATAAATCCCTCACAACAAGCCCCGTCATGCAGTGGCGCATCGTCCCCCGCGCCCAGGCGGGCTAATTCCTACCCCCAATCCCCGCCCTCAAAGGGAAGGGGACCAGGGGTAGGATGCTCCGGCAATGGCGACGCGAAAATACGATCCGGGCGTTTCCCTTTCTTCTCCACGTTGGGAGGCGGCTGCGCTATGATGACATGCAGTGACGCATGCTGCATCTATCAAGGAGAGCGTTGTGGCAGAAAAACGGCCGGTCCTCATTTCCGTTATTCAGTATCAGGAGCGGATCACGGCGGGGAGCATGAGCAACGCCGATCTCTTCGACATGGCGCACCGACTCGGCGCGGACGGCGTCGAACTGCGACCGCAGTTCTGGAAGGAGAAGGCGCGCGAATTGCCCGTCGCGCGCGACCGTGCGGCGGCACATGGCCTCCTCGTCACCTATGCGACGATGGGCAGGCTCTTCGATACCGATCCGGCATCCCTCCGGCGGGACATTGACGATGCCCGCACCCTCGGCTCACCGGTCTTGCGCGTCTTTCCCGGCCAACTGCCTGATGATGACGACACCACAGGCTGGCACGCGGGGCAGGAGGTCGCGCGGTACGCGACGGAGCAGGGTATCACCCTCGCGCTGGAAAACTTCGTTGGCACGCCGGGCGGCGCCCTTGCGGAGATCGAACGCGGATTGGCGCACATCCCGGCATTGATGACCAATATAGACATCGGCAATTATCCTCGGCACAACCAGGATGTCCCCGCTGCCATTTGCGCGGTCGGCAATCGGGCGATTTCCGCGCACCTGAAAGACGCGGACGACGACCCGGCACACGGCACGACGTACCTCGGCGGCGCATCGTTGCCCCTGCCCGCCATCCTCGATGCCTTCGACCGCCTGCCCCAGCGCCTCCTCTTGATCTTTGAGTTCGGCGGCGGCGACGATCCCGACGATCGCATCAGGCGGAGCATCGCCTATCTTCGCGCCCGATAACGCTGTGACCGAGCATATCGAGACGGATGTGGCAATCGTCGGCAGCGGGCCGGTGGGGCTGACGCTCGCCATGGACCTCGCCGGACGCGGCATCCGAGTGACGGTGATCGAGCAGCGCCATCATGGCGAGCCGCCGAGCGTCAAGTGCAATCATGTCGCCGCGCGTTCGATGGAACTCTTCCTGCGCCTCGGTGTCAGCGAGAAGCTCCGGCACGCCGGGCTACCGGAGGACTATCCCAACGACATCGCCTATCGCACGACGATGGTCGGGCGGGAGATCGCGCGCATCCCGATCCCCTGCCGCCGCGATCGCTACACCGCCACGGGCGGCCCAGATACCTGGTGGCCGACCCCGGAGCCGCCGCACCGGATCAATCAAATCTACCTCGAACCGATCCTGTTCGCACACGCGGCGGCGTTACCCGGCATCACGATCCGCAATCGGGTCCGATTCGACGGTCTCGCACAGGACGACGATAGGGTGATGGCGCATGCGCGCGTCCTTGACTCCGGCGAGGGACTGTCCATTGCGGCGCGCTATCTTGTCGGTTGCGATGGCGGGAAATCCGCCGTGCGCCATGCGATAGGCGCGCGGCTTTTGGGCGATCCCGTCGTGCAGCGCGTCCAATCATCCTACATCCGCGCGCCGCAGTTGCTCGCCCTCCTGGATGGGGCGCCGGCGTGGGGAAACATCTCGCTCAACCCGCGCCGCAGCGGCACCGTCTACGCCATTGACGGACGCGAGACGTGGCTTATCCACAATTACCTGCGGGACGACGAACTGGACTTCGACGCAGT
>JALYUS010000261.1 GCA_030853625.1 Chloroflexota bacterium | reverse complement strand
TGCTGCTGCTGAAGGAAGAACTGGCGGAAGTGCACGGTCATCGCGAGCAATACCGCCAAAAGCGGCGCAAGTCCGGCGTGCCGGTCATCGCGCTCGTCGGCTACACGAACGCGGGCAAGTCCACGCTGCTCAACCGCCTCACCGATGCGGACGTGCTGGCGGAAAACAAACTCTTCGCGACGCTCGATCCGACGACGCGCAAGATCACCTTGCCGAGCGGCCGCGATGCCCTGATGACCGATACGGTCGGCTTCATTAACCAGTTGCCGACGCAACTCGTCGCCGCCTTCCGCGCGACGTTAGAGGAGATCAGTGAGGCGGATGTGCTCGTGCATGTCGTTGACCTCACGCATCCAAACGCGGAAGAGCAGGCGGCGACGGTCCGAAAGGTGCTCGGTGAATTGAAAGTCGGCGACAAGCCGACAGTCGTCGCGCTGAACAAGGTGGACGCGCTCGGCGGCGATGTCCCGGCGGACATTCGCGACGCGTTGGAACTGCCGGAAGCCTACGTGCCGGTCTCCGCGATCACCGGGCAAGGGATGGACGAATTGCTCGCGCGCGTCGAATCGGCCCTCACCGATACGATGGCGGAAATGCGCGTCTGCATCCCGTACGATCACTCGGCGCTCGTCGAGCGATTCCACCGGAGCGGGCGCGTTGCCTCCGTCGAATACGGCGAGCAGGGAATCACGATGCAGGGGTTGATCCCTCAGCGCGACGCCGCCAAACTCGCACCCTTCCGCATCGCCGAACCGGCATAAAGAAGGGAAACGGATCAAACGCAGAGGACGCAGAGCGCGCAGAGAACACAGAGACGAGAAGATTCCTCTCCGTGTTCTCTGTGGTCTCTGCGTCCTCTGTGGTATGTCTCATCTCACTTAACCGTTCCTGCTGCTGGTCGTATCGGCTATACTCGCTCGCGTGATGGTGTTTGGCCATCGGAAAGGGCGTGTGGGAATGGCAAGCAACGATACCTCGGGCACGCGGCTCAACGAACTGATGCAGCAACTGCGGGATATTGGCGGCATTGATCTCGCTGCGGTCGTCGGCAACGATGGGTTGTTGCTCGCCAGCAGTGCGGCCGAGGGCATTGATGCCGAGGCGGTTGGTGCGGTCTCCGCGAGTGGGCTGCTCGTTGCCGAGACGTTAGGGCGCGAGCTCGAACGCGGCGGGATGACGCAGACGACGCTCGAATACGACGATGGCCTCGTGCTGCTCATGCCGCTCGACCCCGATGTTGCGCTGCTCGTCCTTGCCCGGCCGGACGCGAACCTCGGGCGATTACGCCTCCTGACTCGTCGGTCGCGCGGCGAGTTGCTTCGTGCCGTGAGCGCGTACGTGCTCTGGCCGGGGACGGCAGTGGAAGACGGGCAATCGCGGGATGAATCAACCCAATCGAACGAAACGCCTCAGCCGCACGATGGATAATGGGAATCGGGACTCGTATCAGAGCGCCTACGCGCGTGCGGGTGTTGACATTGATGCCAAAACGCATGCACTGGCTTCACTCCGCGCGCGAATCCGGGCGACGCATGGGCCGAATGTCCTCGCGGACGTTGGTCATTTCGGTGGCATCTATGCGATGCCGGGCGCTGGGGCGAGCGCGCTCGTCGCCTCGATTGACGGCGTTGGGACGAAACTCAAACTGGCTATCGCGCTTGGTACGCCGGCGGCGCATGCGGGCATCGGGCGAGATATTGTCCACCACTGCGTCAACGACATCCTCTGCTGTGGCGCGCGGCCGATCTTCTTTCTCGATTACCTCGCCGTCGGAGCGAGCGATCCGGCGATGATCGCGGCGGTCGTTGGTGGCGTCGCGGACGCCTGCCGCGCACACGAGATGGCGCTGCTCGGCGGCGAGACCGCCGAGTTGCCCGGCATCTATGCGATGGGGGATTATGACCTCGCGGGCTGCATCATCGGCACCGTCGAGCGCGGCAAAATTCTCGACGGGCATGCGGTGCGGGATGGCGACTTGCTGGTCGGTCTCCCCTCGGCAGGGTTGCATACGAACGGCTACTCGCTCGTTCGCCGCGCCTTTGGCCTCGATGGTTTGCCCGCAGAGGTGCGCGCGCGCCTCGCGATCATCCCGCCGGGGTGCGCCGCCCCACTGAGTGAACTGTTGCTTGCGGAGCATCGCTCGTACGCCGCTGTTCTTCTTCCTGCGATTGAGACGGATTGCCTCCATGCCCTCGCGCATATCACGGGCGGTGGCCTCATTGACAATGTGCCGCGCGTCTTGCCGACGCACCTCGCCGCGCGCTTTGATGCGAGCCGATGGGAGGTTCCGCCGCTCTTTACGGCCATTCAGGACGCCGCGCAGGTTGACGACATGGAGATGTATCGCGTCTTCAACATGGGCATCGGCATGGTGGCGGTTATTTCGCCGGATCAGATTGATGACGTGATGGCGTTTCTCCCCGAAGCGATCGTTGTCGGCGCCGTTGTCCCGCGTGGCGACGGCGACGCGGTCTCGATGACCGGCGTGAACAATCGCGCGCCGTAGCATTTTTTCAACCTCTTGTTGCATGGGAGCGGATTGTGTATAGTCGCTCCTGGTCGCATGTGACCATGCACGGCGGCGACTGGCGAAGCGACGTGGGCGACCACGGGGGAGCCGCCGTGCAAGAGTGAAGGCCGTTCGCCTGGGCCGCGTCATCCCCTGACGTGCGGTGCGGCGGTCCGTGGATCACCCCGCGCCGCAGTTAGTACCGGATGGCGTCATGCTGCGCGAAAGCGGGGGCGATGATGCGGGCGATCCTCAGTGTCTGGGACAAAACCGGGGTAGTGGAATTAGCGCGAGGTCTGGCCGATCTCGGCTGGGAACTGATTTCGACGGGTAACACGGAGCGTGCGCTTGCGCAGGCCGGACTTGCAGTCACCGGCATCGCCGCTGTGACGGGCTTCCCGGAAATCCTCGATGGTCGTGTTAAGACCCTCCATCCCGCCGTGCATGGCGGTATTCTCGCCCGCCGCGACAACGCCGACGATATGGCGACGCTCGCGACGCACGGCATCACCGCCGTGGACATGGTCGTCTCGAACCTCTATCCCTTCGCCACGACGGTTGCCGACCCATCGGTCGCAGTTGCGGCAGCACTGGAGAATATTGACATTGGTGGCCCGACGCTCGTCCGTGCGGCGGCGAAGAATTATCCTTCCGTTCTCGTCGTTACCGAACCGAGCGACTATGACCGCATCCTTGCCGCGCTCCGCGCTGGTGGTGTTTCGCCTGAAGAACGTCGCGCGCTCGCCGCGAAGGCCTTTGCGCACATCGCCGCGTACGACACGACGATCGCGGCCTATCTGCGCGGCAACGACGGCACACCCGACGCGCTGTTTCCCGCCGAGTACACGGTCGCGGGTGCGTTGCATCAGCCGATGCGGTATGGCGAGAACCCGCATCAATCCGCCGCGCTCTATCGGGCGTACGAACCGGGCCGCCCGGCACGCGGTGTGCTCGGCGCGACACAGTTGGCAGGCAAGGAACTCTCCTACAACAATATTCTCGACGCCGACGCCGCGTGGACGGCGGCCTGCGACTTCCACGCTTGGGACCGGCCGGCATGCGTGATCGTCAAGCACAACAATCCTTGTGGGATCGCGCTTGGTGATGACGCCGTCAATGCCTACCGCAAGGCGCTTGCTTCTGATCCGATTTCCGCGTTTGGTGGCATCATTGCCTTCACTGTTCCGGTGACTGAGGTCGTCGCGAAGGCGATCACAGAGATGGTCGTGGACGTGGCGCTCGCGCCATCGTTCGACGCCGCCGCGCGCGAGGCATTCAAACGGCGGAAAAATGCGCGCCTTCTCGATATGGGCGGAATGTCTGCCCTGCCGGACTACTGGGAGATGCGCTCGATCCTCGGTGGATTCATGCTCCAGACGCCGGATCATGTCGTGGATGACCCAGCGACGTGGCGCGTTGTCTCCAAGCGGCCACCGACCGATGACGAAGTGCAGCAACTCCGGTTCGCGTGGCGGGCAGCGCGGCACGTCAAATCGAATGGCGTGGTTCTCGTGCGTGATTTCGCCACCGTCGGGATCGGCGGCGGTCAGCCGAGCCGCGTTGACGCGGCCATCATCGCCGTTCGTAAAGCAGGGGAGCGTGCGGCGGGGAGCGTTATGGCGACGGACGCCTTCTTTTCACATCCCGATACGGTCGAGGTTTGTGTGGCGGCGGGTGTCACGGCGATCGTCCATCCCGGCGGCTCGGTCCGGGACGCGGAGAGCGTCGCCGCCGCCGATGCCGGAAACGTCGCAATGATGATGACGGGGCGGCGCCATTTCCGCCATTAGCGCGGCCTTTTTCTGGTGGTGGCGGCCTTTAGCCTGTCAGATCAAAGCGAGGCAGGCTGAAGCCCGCCACCACCGACACTTGCCGGAATCTCAGCACGGTGCGACGTACTGTTGGAGCGCTTCCAATTCTTCGGCGGCGCTCGGCGTGCGGCTCGCGCCGCGTCCGTCGAGGTCGCGGTAGCGGTCGGCGATGGCGGCGCGCAGATCATCGAGGGCATCTTCGGGCGACTGGCCCATCGCCCGTAGGCCGACCGCAGGTGCGCTGATCGTGACATATTCGTCGCGCCACTCGGCGACGATGGGTAGCGGCTCAAAGAGCGTCAACCCGTCATCGAGATCGCCGGTCAGGGTCAATGCCTGATGACTCATGGATAGACCTCCGCAGGCTGCACGCCGACGAACTGACGGCCCGCTTCCGCTGCCGCCGCGTATACCTCCCGGAACGGCACATCCGCCGCCCGCGCAAGCGCCGCGACCTGCTCGTACTCCGGCACTGCGTCAAGGACCGCACCTTCCCACGCCTTGATCTTCACGCGCACCGGCCCCCATTGCGTGACGACGGTTTCCCATCGCCGGTCCGCTTTCTCGCGCGCGATCGGTGTGGCGCGGACGCCGAAGGTCGTCGTCTCTCGCAGGAGGAGTGCCGTCAGCGCGAGCCGCTCAGCTTCCGCGCAGATCGCGGAGAGTTGCACGGCGGGGCGGCTTTTTTTCATCATGATCGGCGTAAACCAGGCATCGAGCGCGCCCGCCGCGAAGAGCCGTTCCAGTGCATAGGCGAGCGCTTCCGGCGTCATGTCGTCAATGTTGGCGGAGAGCAGGATTTCGGCGTCGCTCGATGATTCCGCGCTCAGGTACGGCGCATCGCCGCTCGCCGAAGCGATCGTGAAGGGAACCGCTTCGGTACGTGGTGCGACCGCCGTGCCAAGCCAGAGCCGCAGACAGTTTGGCCACGGCATCCGGCGCGCGCCGAACCCGTAGCCAACCGCTTGTATCGTCATCGGCGGGCGGTCAAACCCGTCGGTGAGCGCGGTGACAATCGCCGCACCTGTCGGCGTGACGGTCTCCTTGTCGGTATCGAGTGGCACGGTCGGTGCGTTGACACGGGCAAGAAGGGCAAGCGTCGCCGGGGCGGGGATCGGGATGAGGCCATGCTGCGATTGCGTCCAGCCATGCCCTTGCGCGAAGGGAGAGGCAAAGATCGCCTCGATACCGAGCAGATCAAGCGCGACCGCCGTGCCGACGATATCCACGATACTGTCCACCGCGCCGACTTCGTGGAAATGCACCTCATCCACCGCGACGCCATGCACCGACGCCTCCGCGACCGCCAGCGCGCCGAAGATGCGGAGCGCGCGTTCTTTCGCACGCTCTGTCAGGCCGGATTCCTCGATCATCGCGCGGATCGCGCGCCAGTCGCGTTGCGGCTGATTCGGTTCGACCGCCACGATTATGCGCGTGCCGCCGATCGCATGCTGGCTGGCCGGTTCGGCATGGAGCGTATAGCCGGAAAGCCCGAGTGGCGCGAGACCGTACGTCAGGTCTTCCAGCGACAGACCGGCATGGACGAATGCGGCGAGCGTCATGTCGCCGCTGATCCCGGCAGGCATGTCGAAATAGGCGATCCGCGTCATGCCGCCTCCGTCGCGCCGTTCGCGGCTGCGACATCGGCACGCAACTGGCCGCAACCCGCCGCGAT
>JALYUS010000248.1 GCA_030853625.1 Chloroflexota bacterium | reverse complement strand
AGGCGGAGACGCGGAAGCGATCCTCCCCCGCAATCTCCAGCAGGTCGGCGAGTTCCCGCAGCGCGGCGGCAATCTGGCGGTTTTCCAACGCGGCCTCTCCTTTCATCGTCCACGCATCGCAGTCTAGTCCTTCGCCACGGTAGTTTTGACACATCTCCCTTACTGGGGTAAGGATACCGCATCGCGAAGGAGGCGACGATGCGGAAGAAGGTCTACGTGGTTGAACTGACGGATGACGAGCGGCACGTACTGCGTGTCCTGATCCGTGGTGGCACGGCGCGGGCGCGGATGGTCAATCGGGCACAGATTCTCCTGCACGCCAGCGAGGAGAAGCAGGACAAGGAGATTGCCGCCGCGCTGCATACCAGTGAGAGCACGGTCGGGCGTGTCCGCAAGCGGTTTGCCGATCATGGGTTGCACGCCGCGCTCCACGAACGCGCCCGGCCCGGCGGCGCACGCGCATTGAACGGCGCACAGGAAGCGCATCTCGTCGCCCTCGCCTGCAGCGACCCGTCGCAGGGCAGGAGCGAATGGACGATGCAGTTATTGGCGGATCGGTTGGTGACCCTCGGCATCGTCGAGGCGATCAGCGACGAGACAGTGCGCCGAACGCTCAAAAAAGGGGGATCAAACCGTGGCTCCATAAGCAGTGGTGCATCCCCACGGTGAGCGCGGCGTACGTCTGCTGCATGGAAGATGTTCTGCATCTCTATGCCGAACCGCATGATCCGGCGCGTCCGGTGGTCTGCTTCGATGAGTTGCCCTACCAATTGGCGAGCGACAGCCGCCCGCCGCTGCCACGGGAACCGGGGGTGCCGGTACGCGACGATTACGAATACGTGCGGCGGGGCACCTGCAACCTGTTCGGCTGCTTCGATCCCCATGCCGGACGGCGACAGATCGTCGTCACCGAGCGGCGCACCAAGGAAGACGTTGCCGCGATCATGCGGACGCTGGTCGATGAATGGTATCCGGAGGCGAACGTGATTCGGGTCGTGCTGGACAACCTGAACACGCATACCGGCGCGGCGCTCTACGAAGCGTTCGCACCTGCGGAGGCGCGACGGATTCTTGAACGGCTGGAGTTTCATTACACGCCGAAGCACGGGAGTTGGCTCAATCAGATGGAGATCGAATGGTCGGTGCTGACGCGGCAATGCGTCGGGCGGCGGATCGGGGATGTGGAGACACTGGCACGGGAAGTGGCGGCATGGCAGGCGCCACGCAACGAAGCGAAGGCGACGGTAGACTGGCGTTTCGGGGTACGCGAGGCGCGCATGACATTAGCACGCCTCTATCCTGTCACGATCCCTGTGGCGAAGGACTAGCATGTCTGACAGTCGTACATAGCACCACGCACCAACCGATATGCCGAATGGTAAGTGGTAAGAAAAAAGAGTTGCAGCCACTGGCGAATACCTTCCTCGTCTACCAGCCACGACTCAGATATGCATAGGTGTCAATTTGGAAGCCTTGCCATCGTGCGAGTGATTCGCTATGCTCGGCTTCACGAATGAATCTCGTGGGCGAACCCTACAGTATCGCGATCACACCACGCACGGAGGGGGATACGCATGGCCGGAACGAGCGGGAGACGACGGTGCGATTGGGCGCGCGTGCTGAGGCGCGTGGCATGGGGGACGCTCTTTATGGCGCTGGCGCTCCTCTCCCTGGCGACGCAGCCCGCGCTCGCCGCGCCACCTGTCCCCCCGAACCCACCCGCGCCGCTCGTGCCGCCATCAACGACCGCGCCCGCTGCGCCGCATCGCAACACGATCAGTCCCAACTCCGTTAGCGCGACCTACTGGGTCGGTACGACGGCGGACACCAGCGCGGCGACAGACTGCACGACGCAGGGCAACACCGACTGCTCGCTGCGGCAAGCGGTCACACTTGCGAACACGAACGCGGGCGTGGCGAACACGATCAACTTCCAGATCGCCGGTGCGGGCGTGCAGACGATCACGGTGGGCAGCGAGATTGACATCACGAACCGGGTGGTGATTGATGGGTACACGGAGCCGGGCGCACGGGTGAATACGCAGACGACGCTGACGAATGGGACGAACGCCGTCCTCACCGTGCGCGTGGACGGCAACGGCGTGGGTATTAATGGACTTGTACTCGCTGCCGGATCGGACGCCAGCACGATTCGGGGCCTGAGCGTCACCGGATTCGGATCCGCCGGCATCCAGGTCGCCAGTGCGCACGACGTGATCGCGGGCAACTGGATCGGCGTCGCGCCGGACGGCACGAAGGCGGCCGACTCCTATGGCGTCGGGGTGGAGGGCGCAACGGCGACGATTGGCGGCACGACGCCCGCCGATCGCAACCTGATCTCCGGCAATAACACCGGTGTCGGGCTGCAAAGCGCTAGCAGCAACGTGGTCGAGGGCAACCTGATCGGC
>JALYUS010000255.1 GCA_030853625.1 Chloroflexota bacterium | reverse complement strand
CGAGTTCGACGATCTTGCCGAGGTACATCACGGCGACGCGGTCGGAAATGTGCTTCACGACCGAGAGGTCGTGCGCGATAAAGAGATAGGTCAGATTAAACTGCTCCTGCAAGTCTTCGAGCAGGTTAACGATCTGCGCCTGGATCGAAACATCGAGCGCGGAGACCGGCTCGTCGGCGACGATGAAGGCGGGGTTCGCGGCGAGCGCGCGGGCGACGCCGATGCGTTGCCGCTGGCCACCGGAGAACTCGTGCGGGTAGCGGTTCGCGAAATAGGGGTTGAGACCGACCGTCTCCAGCAGTTCCTGCACGCGCTGGTTGCGATGACCGCGATCCACAAGGTTATGGATCTGCATCGGCTCGGAGATGATCGAGCCGACGGTCATACGCGGGTTGAGCGAGGCGTATGGGTCCTGGAAGATCATCTGCAAGTGGCGGCGCATCTTGCGCATCTCGCCCGCGTCCAGTTTCGTCAGGTCTTTGCCCTGGAAATTCACTTCGCCGGACGTTGGCTTGTAGAGTTGCAGGATCGCGCGGCCCGTCGTGCTCTTGCCGCAGCCCGACTCGCCAACGAGGCCGAGCGTCTCGCCCTTCTTGACGACAAAGGAGACACCGTCCACCGCCTGCACCGCGCCGACTTTCCGCTGCAAGATGATGCCTCGCGTGAGCGGGAAATGCATCACCAGGTCATTGACCTCCAGCAGCGTCTCACCGACACCGGTCGCGCCGTTCGTCGCCGCCTTTGCTTCGGTTGAGGCTATCTGTTCCGCCATTATGACACCTTCTCCCCATTGACGATGTTGAACCAGCAGGCGATCTCATGACCCGGCACGACCTCGCGCAGCAACGGGTTCTGCTGGAAGCACTGTTCCTCCGCGAAATCGCAGCGCGGCGCGAAGGGGCACATATTCGGCAGGTCAATCAGGTCCGGCGGTAGGCCGCGGATCGGCTTCAACCGGCCCTTATCCAGGTCGTCGAGCCGCGGAATCGAGTTCAGGAGGCCGAGCGTGTACGGGTGGCGCGGGTTCGCGAACAGTTCGTCAGTGGATGCGGTCTCGACGATGTGCCCCGCATACATGACATTGACACGGTCGGTCATGCCGGCGACGACGCCGAGATCATGCGTAATCATGATGAGGCCGGTGCCGCGATCCGCCTGGATCTTCGCCAGCAGTTCGAGGATTTGCGCCTGGATCGTCACGTCGAGCGCTGTCGTCGGCTCATCGGCGATAATCAGGTCCGGGTTGCAGGAGAGCGCCATCGCGATCATCACGCGCTGGCGCATGCCGCCGGAGAACTGGTGCGGATACTGACCGACCCGCTCCTCGGCGTTCGGGATGCCGACCATCTTCAGCAGTTCGACCGACCGCTCGCGCGCCTCCGCCTTCGACATGCCGAGGTGAAGCATTACCGCCTCGCTGATCTGACGGTTCACGGTCAGGACAGGGTTCAGCGAGGTCATCGGGTCCTGGAAGATCATCGCGATCCGGTTACCCCGAATATTGCGAACTTCCTCATCGCTCATTTCGAGAATATTGTCGCCCTGAAAGACGATCGAGCCGTCCACGATCTTACCCGGCGGCGTCGGGATCAGGCGCATCAGGGAGAGCGCCGTGATGGACTTGCCGCAGCCGGACTCGCCGACGATGCCGAGCGTTTCACCGGGATTGACGTGAAACGAGACGCCATCCACGGCCTTGACGACGCCGTCCTGTGTGAAGAACTGCGTCTTGAGATTGGTCACATCGAGGAGCGGACCCTGGCCGTCCCACGAACCCTTCTTACCTCTGGCTGGCGCCTTCGCTACTGCCATACCGATTTACCTCCCCTAAGGGCGATGGGCAGCCCAACGGCGGCTGACCCTACGACCGTTTCTCCCCGCCGAAGTCTACCGACAGCCCGCGTACGTCATCTCTCACGCGGTGTGACCCCACCTATCGCTCTCACGTCGGCACATGTTTGGGGCGCCGTCTGCACGGCGATGCGACAGTATATCACCCTGCCTTTTGTACGTGCAACAACGGTGAATGCGCTATGCGGCTCACCGTGATGCATCGCATGCTTCGCCGTCCGCGTTAGCGATCAAATATCTTGCCAGAGCAGCACTTCGTGGACGCCGGGGCCACCGAAATCATGATGGCAGATTTCGGGGATGAAGCCGTTGCGCAGGTAAAAGAGTTGCGCGCGCCAGTTTGCGTGCCCCGTGCCGACGGTCAGCCGCCGCAGCGATCGTTCCCGCGCCAGTGATGTCGCCGCCCCGACGAGCGCCGCGCCGACACCCCGGCCCTGGTCGTCCGGTAGCACAGAGAGCATGCCGATGTGCGCCGTTCCGTTCCAGCGCGTGATGTGCAGCAGGAGCGTGCCGACAGGCGCATCGCCATTGTGTGCGACGAAAATCTCCCAGTCGCTACTGTTGCGGAGCGCATTGTCCAGCACGCCGAGGCCGTCGCCCTGCCAGGTAATCGCGTCAATCAATGGGACGACGACCGCCCGGTCGGACTCCTGGTAGCGATCAATCGCGATCGCGATCGCGTTTCCGGCGCGCGCCACCCGGCCGCTGCCGCCCCTTCCCCTCCGTGCGTCGCCGGTATACGGCAGGTCGAGCCAGAGATTGACCTGATGCAGCCCCGGTTTGTAGAAGTCGAAGCGGCAGACTTCGGGGATGAATCCCTGCCGGATATAGAACTGCATGCCGCGCACATTGTCGTGCGAGGTGTCTACGTAGAGGCGGCGCATCCCGGCGTCAGTTGCCGTCGCGCGCGCCCAGGCGACGAGCGCCCCGCCGACCCCCCGACTGCGGTACGCCGCATCAACGGCGAGGAAGCGCAGGTGCGCATCACCGCTCCACTCGATCAACGCGAGGATGATGACACCGATTGTGCGCGCGCCGTCCCGCGCGACCCGCACGACACGCGACGGCTTCGCATTTGCGATCGCCAGCACCTCCGGGCCGCGATCGTCGGCGATGAAGTTGAGCAGCGTCACGACCGCGTCGTGGTCGGTCGCACGGTAGAGGTCGTAGGTGATTGTCTTCATCTCAACTACTCTGGCGCGCGGCGTTGATCGCGTCGCGCAATCGCACCGCCTCAGCGCGCGCGGCATCCGCATAGTCGTCGCCGGCGGAGGCATAGAGGACGCTCCGGCTCGCGCTGACGAGGATACCCGCGCCGTGGCTATCCATCCCGGCGCGCACCGCGCCTTCCAGGTCGCCACCCTGCGCGCCGATGCCCGGCACGAGGATTGGCGCAGCAGGAATGGCGGCACGGATCGCCGCCAGCTCGGCGGGATAGGTCGCGCCAACGACCGCGCCGACATTGCTCCGCGCCGCGCCCCAATCGCGGATGCGCGCGGCGATCCGCAGCGACACCGCCTCCCCACTGGCGAGCGGGACATCCTGCAGGTCGCCGCTACCGGGATTCGAGGTCTTGCAGAGAACGAAGGCGGCGCGATCATCGCGGGCGAAGAAGGGCGCCAGTGCATCCCCGCCGACGTACGGGCTGACCGTCACGGCATCCGCGCGGACGACATCGAAGGCGGAGCGCGCGTACATTTCCGCCGTCGAGCCAATATCGCCATATTTCGCGTCGAGGAGTATCGGGATATGGGCTGGAATTGTCTCCCGCAGACCGAGCAGCACATTCCATCCCGCCGCGCCATGCGCGAGGTAAAAGGCGAGGTTTGGCTTGTAGCAGCAAACGAGATCCGCTGTCGCCGCGATGATGCCGTGGAGAAAGGTCCCGAGTGCCTCCTCGACCGGCAGAGAGCGGAGCGCGGCGGGTAATTTCGCCGCCTCTGGATCGAGACCGATGCAGAGGAGCGAGCCGTTCGCCGCTACCGCGCCATCCAACCGCTCGCGAAAGGTCGTCATCGTTCGGACGCTCATGCGACATGTTCCTTCCAGTAATCGCAGCGATCGGCGAGCGGACAACCAATGCAGAGCGGCGTCGCCCGACAGTGGGTCTTGGCGTGCGTGACAAGCAGCGCGTGCATCGCGCGCATGCTATTGGCATCGTGTGGCAGCGCCGCAGTGAACAGGCGGCGGATGTCGTGCCGCGTCTCCTTCTCCGCCACGAACCCGAGCCGCCGGGCGATCCGCGTCGTATAGGCGTCCACGATCACGGCGGGTTGGTGGGCGGCGAAGAGCGTGATCGCGTCCGCCGTCTCCTCCCCGATGCCCCAGATGCCGAGCAGTTCCGCGCGCAGCGACGCGCCGTCCTGGGCAAGCATCATATCGAGATCACCGTCCCAGCGGGTGATGATATAGTGAGAGAAGATTTCCAGCCGCCGCGCCTTCTGCCGGAACGTGCCGGAGGGCCGCACAAGGTCCTCAATTGCTTCGGTCGGCAGCGCGCGTATTGCGTCTGGGTCGAGCGCGCCCACCGCCTTCAGGTTCGCGATCGCGCGGGCCACCTGCTGCCACGTCGTATTCTGCACGAGGATCGCACCGACGCAGACCTCGAACGGCGATGCGGAGGGCCACCATCCGTCTTGCGGGCCGTACGCCTCCCGAAGCGCCTTGTACAGCCAGGGAATCGTCGGGCGATCATGCATGCCGAGGCTCAATGTCCGGGACAATCACGCGGAGGGCGGCGGGGTGCATGCGGATCGTGAAGGGCGTCGTGCCCATCTCATCGCCGTCCACCTGCATCGGCAGCGGAGGGTCGCATGTGACAACGATCTCCGCGCCCGCCCAGTATTGGGCGCCCATAATGCGATCCCAGCGCCGTGCGGCGAGTTGCGTGAAGGCGACGAGTGTGCCGATCGGGGAACGGGGGCCGAAGACAACGACCGCAAAAAGTCCGTCGTCGTAGCGCAC
Organism: Chloroflexota bacterium; assembly: GCA_030853625.1. Taxonomy (GTDB): domain Bacteria; phylum Chloroflexota; class Chloroflexia; order Thermomicrobiales; family JALYUS01; genus JALYUS01. Next base: position 586 of record JALYUS010000255.1, on the reverse strand, counting down.
CCGCGCCGCGATCTGGATCGCCCGGCCACCGATGCCGCCGCTATTGGCGACGAAAATCATCTGCACCCGGCCGTCGTATCGCCGCTCGCCGTCTATGTCAACCGTCATGCGCGCCCGGTCCCGCGCGAAGGTCGCCCGCACGGAGGCGGGGAGGTAGGCAAAGAAGCCGATGCGTTTCTTCCACGAATAGGGCGTGTCAAGGATGAGCCGGGCCGCGTACCCGGCGGCGACATTGAGGACAAAGGGCGTGCCGTTCACGTCGCCGAGATCGAGCAGCGTCGTGCGCGCGCCGTCATGGAGGAGATCGGCGGCGGCTTCAGTGCGCAGGGGGATGCCGAGGTCGGCGGCAAGGACATTCGCGGTGCCATTGGGAAGAATCGCCAGCGGCGTCTTCGCACCGGCCAGCCCGGCGGCGACATCACGCACCGTGCCGTCGCCGCCGACCGCCGCGATGATGTCGTACCGATCCCGCCCGTCCCGCGCGAAGTTCGTCGCGTCCGTCGCGGTGCGCGTCAGCGTCGTATCAATCGTCGCGGCAATGCCCCGCCGGTCGAACGACTGGCGGACTGCTTCCTCGACGTAGACC
>JALYUS010000254.1 GCA_030853625.1 Chloroflexota bacterium | reverse complement strand
CTCATGACGAGGATCGTCGTCGGCAGGGTGAACGCGGTATGCACGAGGATGACGCCGAACAGTTTGTCATAGAGATTCCACTTGATGAAGGTCACGGCGAGCGGGATGGCCAGGATCACCGCCGGGAAGGCGCGCGTGGAGAGGATGAAGAGCTGGAAAGCTGCGCGGCCGCGGAAGAAGAAGCGGGCGAGCGCCAATCCGGCGGGCGCGCCGATCACCGTGGATAAGAGGAGCGTGCCGATGCCGACGATGATGCTGTTGCGCACGGCCTCGGGCACACCGGTAGAGTGGATGAAGAACGAGAACGTCGCCGTCGAGAAGTCACTCCGGTGCGGAATCAGCGCCTTCGGGAAGGCGTAGATCTTCGCCTGCGGACTGAAGGCGCTGATGACGATGAAATAGATGGGCAGCAACATGAAGAGCGTGATCAGGATCGCCAGTAGATAGAGCCCGATCCGCCCCACGCCGTATCGCCGCGAACGCGCGCGGCGCACGACGGGTGCCGCTCTTTCAACCGGTCTCGTGATCGTGGTGGTGCTCATTTACCTACCCCCTGCCCCCTCCCGAAAAGGAGGGGGTGATTCATCGTGATGCCGTAGCCTTTCCCACAACGCCCCGATGTCCCGGAGGCTCACTCCCCCTTCCTTTTAGGGAAGGGGCCGGGGAGTCAGGTTCTCACAGCCCCTGCTGCTCGTCGCGTACCTGCAAGGCGCGCAGGTAGACGATCGTCACGACGATCGAGACGACGATGATCACGACCGCATACGTGGCGGCGATGTAGTTGTTAGTCAGAGTGGCGCGCCAGTAGTACGCCTCCTCGGCCAGCACCGGGATATTGCGCCCGACCAGCGCCAGAACGATGGCGAAGACCTGGAAGGCGGCGAGCGTTCGCAGAATGAGCGCTACCTGGAGGCTGGGGCGCAGGAGCGGCAGCGTCACGTAGCGCAATCGCTGCCAGGCAGTCGCGCCGAAGACCTCCGCTGCCTCGCCGTAATCCTTCGGAATCACCTGGATACCGGCGAGGAGGATAATCATGACCAGCGAGGTTGCCCGCCACATCTCGGCGACGACAATGCACAGGAAGCTGCTGACCGGATGCTCGGTCGTCAGGAACGGGAAGGGGTTCTGCTGCAACCCCAGCCCGTGCAGGATCGAGTTGAGGAAGCCGTTTGGGGAGAAGATAGAGAGCCAGACGATCCCGGCGGCGAGGTCGGAGATCGCCAGCGGGATTGCCCAGATGTAGAGGAAGAACCCCTTGCCCTTGAGGTCTGCCTGCAAGAGGAGCGCCATCGCCAGCGCGAGCGCCAACTGGCATGGGAGGATGACGACGATAAGGAGCAGGGTGTATTTGACCGCCGGCCAGAAGTACGTGTCCGACGTCATCCGTTGGAAATTCGCCGTCGTGAAGCCGCCGTGCTCCCCGCGGATGGAGAGGATGAGCGCCTGGAACATCGGCCAGACGACGAAGATTGCGAGGAAGATCACGGCGGGGATGAGCAGCAAATACGCGGACAATGACTTGCCGGGGCCACCGGCGCGGCGGGTGCGCCGCGCCGGGGTCGCCATCGCCTGCTCGCCCGTGGTTACTTGAGTGTGCATACGCCGGTTCCCATCGGATCGGGCGCCCAGCACGGCACCTTCGTGTCGTTGAAGATGCCCTGCATGATCTTCGCCTCATCCTCCAGCACCGTTTGCACCGCCTCATTCTTGACGACGATGCGGGTAAAGGAATCGGTGTAGACCTTGCTGTAGTCACCGTTCTTGGCGCCCAGCCCGACGGGCAGGAGCGTCGTGATCCCGCCCGCACCGGTGGATTGCAACTGGATCGCATCCGCCTCCAACTTGACGCCTGCGGAGAGGTCCGACGGGACGGTGGCATTCGTCACCGGGAAGAAGCCCTCCTCCTTGGCCGTGCTTATCTGCTGTGGCGCCTGCGTCAGGTAATTAATCAACAGTTCCGCGCCCTGCTGGTTCGGCGCGCCCTTCGGGATGGCGAACCCGGCGAGGACGGGCATGAAACCCCGACCCTTCGGCCCCATCGGCGCCGGGAAGGCGATGAAGTCGTTCGGGCGGGTCTGCAGCGCGTTCAAAAGCCCCGCGATATGGTCCCAGCCAACCCAGATCTCCTCAGACAGGAGCGGCTCGCCGGAATTCGCGTAGTTGGTCGAGCCGGGATTCGTATATTGCCAGATATCCTTGAAGTCGTTCCACATCTGCACCGCTTCGGGCGTCTTGAAACCGACTGCGGTCGTGCCCGTGTAGGAAGGATACAGGTAGCCCTGGAAAAAGCGATGGATCAGCCCGGTCGGGCCGGCGGGGAAGCCGATGCGCCGCTGGCCGGACCCCTTCTGCATCGCCGCACCCCAATCCTTCAATTGGGTATAGGTGAGCGTCTCCGGCTTCGCCCCTTGTGGCAGGTATTGCAGCGCCTTCTTGTTCGCCGCCATGATGTAGGTCGCCTGCATCCAGGGGATGTAGAATGTCTTGTCCGGCGTGCCAACTTTGGCGAGGTCGAGGAAGGATTTCGGGAAGCCGCGATCACCGAGTTTGGTGAGGAGCGGCGTCAGGTCTTGCAGCAGGCCATCGTTCGCGAAGGGAACAAGATCGCCGTG
>JALYUS010000626.1 GCA_030853625.1 Chloroflexota bacterium | reverse complement strand
CCAATCCGCACATGCGGGCCTGCGCGGCGGTGAAGTAGCCGCGCTGTCCCGCGGCGATCGCGAAGAGGCAGGCGTTGTCCGGCTTGTTGCGATGCATGTCACCCATATCTCGGATTTTATCAAAGGTATGGGCGACGTGCAATGCCCTCTCTCGCCCGATTTCGGGCGCGAGCATCTCTGTACGAACACCTCGTCATCGGGTAGGATCGTGTGGGGTGCGCGAGTGCGATAGCGCATGAGTGCGCTATCGCGATTGGGCACTTGTGCGAAGGAGCACCATGGTTCATATTGTGGCGGTGGCGATGCAGAAGGGCGGCGTGGGCAAGACAACGACCGCGCTCAACCTCGGTGTGGCGCTCGCTGCGCGGGGCAAGCGTCTGCTGCTGATCGACGCCGACCCGCAGGCAAATCTCACCCAGGGGCTCGGCGTCGATCCCGAGGCGAGCGCGTACAGCATTTACGAGGTGCTGCTCAACCCGGAGCAGGGGGTCGGCTTCGCCACCGTGGCGACCCATGCGGGCGTTGACCTCGTCCCCTCAACCCTCGCCCTCGCCGGCAAGGTCGGGCGCGAGCTGCTGCTGCGCAAGGCGTTGCGTGATGTGGCGGGCGCGTACGACTATGTCCTGATCGACGCGCCACCGTCGTTGGGGCTCTTCACCCTCAACGCGCTCGCCGTGGCACAGTCCGTCCTCGTACCGCTGCAGGTGCATGCGTATGCCCTGAAGGCGATGCCGCAACTGGAGGCGACGATCGACCTGGTGCGCGAGCTCAACCCGGCGCTGGCGCTCGGCGGGATCGTCTGCACGTTCGTGGATCGGCGGACGAGCCTGAGCCAGAGTGTGGAGGGGGAGATTCGGCGGCGGTACGGTGCGCGCGTCTTCGCGACGGTGATCCCAGTCAACACCAAGTTGGCGGAGTCACCAGCGGCGGGGGAGGCGATCAGCCGATATGCACCGACAAGCACGGGAGCGCGAGCCTACGAAGCGCTGGCGCAGGAAGTGGAGAGCGGTATGGCCGGTAAGCGGGATCTCACGACGCTGTTAAGTAACGACACCGCAAAGCCCGCGCTGCGTCGGGGGCAGGGGATGCGCCTCTCCACCGATCCTGCGAGCGGCTCCGAGGACCAATTGGATGCATCAACGCACGAGTACGGAAACGCACTATCGCATCAACGCACAAGTGCGAAGACCGAGCCGGTGCGAGTGAACCGGGGTTACAAGCTGCGGGAGGACCTGATCAAGGCATGCAAGCGGATCGCCCTCGAGGAGGACCGCCATCTCTACGCGGTGATGGAGGAAGCGCTCGAAGCGTATCTCGAGCGGCACGCGGCGATACCTGACCGGACAGCGCGCGGTCAGCCGCGAGAACGCGTGGAATTCTGACGGGAGCGGCACTCCCCGTCGAGATGATCGCACTATCGCATCATCGCATTTGCACCGCCTCGATCAACTGAGGTGAGGCCGTCACCGTTGTCGCGACCTTCCCATCTCACGCTTCGCTCTAGCTATCGAGTCCGAAGAGCGTGACGAGTCTTTCGGCGTGGGGATTATCGGCGCGGTGGAGGGCGGCGAGGTAGCGGCCGGTGGTCGCCAGACTATCATGCCCCAAGCGGGCTTGGATCTCGGAGACCTTGGCGCCGGCGTCCTCCATCGCGCGGGCGAAGGTGTGGCGGAGGGCGTGCACCTTGCTCGTGCCGAGCCGTTTCTCGCAGATGTCCGCGATACTCTGGATGCCGAGCGCTCGCCCCCGGCTCGCGTTGCGCGCGCAGCTCACCCAAACCGGCGCGCCGGGCGATACCCCCTCCTTTAACACTGCGTCGCCATACAGGGTGTGGAGATACTCCCCCACCGCCCGAGAGACGGCTGCGGGCAGGGTGTCGGTCATAACCTTACCACCCTTGCAGCGCCGCCAGATGATCGTCAATCGCTCGCCCGAGAAAGACATATCCCCATGCCGCACCCCCGCCAACTCGCTCAATCGCCGCCCGGTCTGGAGGCCGACGACGAGCAGGGCATAATCCCGCTTGCCGACGAGGGTGGAACGATCGATAGCGGCCAGGCGTGCCTTCACCTCGAGGTAGGGGAGCGGGATCGCGCCGACGTACCCCTGCACCGGCCGCCGCTCGACGCGCCCGATCGGATTGCTTCCTTTTAGAGCTTATCCGGAAACTGGTAGACTGGGTGCGTGGGGTGCGGCGAAAGGAGTATCGCATGGCACGCACCAAACCGTGGGAAGTCAGTGATGCACTTTGGGAGCGCGTCGCGCCCCTCGTTCCGC
>JALYUS010000625.1 GCA_030853625.1 Chloroflexota bacterium | reverse complement strand
CACCAATAATATGAAGCCATATCTCCCGTACCGATTCCTTACGCGATGCCCGTAGCGCCCACCACGCACCACGCACTACGCACCATGCACGCGCCTGTGATACGATTATCGCACGGACGCCGCCATGCGTTCAGACCCGCCGCCGTTTTCCTTCACGACAGAGGATACGAAAGGATGCAATTGTGCCCGTACGCGTACGCTGGACGGCGGTTCTGGTCGGCTTTCTCGTCGCGGCGGTTGGCATACTCGTGATTACGCCGCTCCTGGATCGTGTCGGCCTGCAAGTGAATGCCGGGCCGGTAGACATGCTCACAATGGTTTCCCTGCTCTGTGGCGGCTTTGTGGCGGGGCGGCTTGGCCGACAGTTCGAGGGCATTCAGGGAGCAACCGTCGCGATTCTCTACATTTTCCTCATCTGGCTCGGCAAGCAAGGGTTGGACGAGATCCATGTCGCGACCGCCGCCGGGCTTGGCGCGCTTGGGAAACTCGACTCGTGGAGCAATTTCGGCAAGGATGTTTTCTATTGCGTCGCTGGCGCGCTCGGCGGCCTGTGGGCGACACCCTTCAACGAGCGAGAGCGCACCCGCGACACCGCGATGCTCCGCACGCATATGACCCGCCGCCATCGCCCGCACACCACTGCGACTGAAGCGAACAATACCATGGCGCATACCCCGGCTGACGCGCAAGCGGAGCATGCGGGCAATGATACAACGAAGCATGTTGGTGGTGGGGGGCTTTAGCCTGCCTCTCGCGCCGGGGAGGCAGGCTAAAGCTCGCCACCACCCGAGAGATTAGCCACAGAAATGGCGACTCCTGCATCGCGGAGCCGCCATGATTCGTCGCACGGATGTTGGCTTGTCAGTCGCCGCGCTTGTCGAAGCCGCCGGTAAGTTTCTGGATGAGCCAGATGATCGCAATACCGATGACGACCATACCGAACATTAAGGGCAACTCAACGGTGATATTCGCTTCCCACGCTGCGAGTGAGACGAGTGCGTCAAACATTCAGGGGAACTCCTCTCTTATTGAACGGTCAGCGTCAGAATCATGCCGAGTTGGATGTGGCCGGGAACGGTACAAACGACACTGTAGGTGCCCGGTTGCAGATCAACCGTGAGCGTCGTCGTCTTGCCGGCGTCAATCGTGTCACTATCCTTGATGAGATCGCTCTGGTTCGTCAGTCCTTGCGCCTTGCTAGCGCCATTGCCCTTCACAACGCCAAGGTTATGCGGCGTCGGGCCGGAGTTCTTGATGTTGAACGTCACCGTCCCTGCCTTCACCGTCGAGGAACTGAGCGAGATCGCGTAATCTTTCTCATCCGCGTTGACGGTGGATGGTGCGGCAGCGGCGCTGCCACCGGCGGCTGGCGTGCCAGCGGGAGGCGGCGCGCTACTGCCTGCCGGAGCAGTCCCCGCCGCTGCGGACGGCGCTGCGGCCGTTGGATTCTGGACGCCGCTTGGAATGGGGCCGACTGTCGCGAGGGCCGGATTGCCGCCGATACCGCCCGTGTTGACGGTGAGGCTGGGTGGCGGCGGTGTACCGACTGTCGCCTGGTACGCCATGACAACGGCTTGCGTCTGGTTCCAATCACCATATTCGATCATCGCCACCAGAGCGCCGATTTGCTCTTCGTTGAGCGGGCCACCATTGGCAAGCGCCCACGCCGGCATAAAGGTGCCGGGGCGACCATTCGTCAACGTGCGGGTCAGGTACTCGGTCCGTTGCGTCGCCGCCGCGTCCGACGTTGGGCGGTTCGCGGCAATGTCCAGTTTCAGGCCGACGCCGCCCTGTCCGTGATTACCGTGGCAGACCGCGCAGTTTGCCGCGAACAATTGCTGCCCGCGCGCGATCTGCTCTTCGCGAATGCGGGCATCGGACTGCGCGCGACCAGTATCGTTCGTCAACAAGTAGACGAGTACGAGCAGGACACCGACGATTAACATAAGAACAACCGTGGCTGCCTGTCGTTCAGCGCGACTGAGCATTTGTTACTCCTCGACTTCGTTGTCGTTCACGCAAGTTTCGTCGTCTGGCTCGGCTCATACGTCTGGCGGGTCGTCACCTTACTGGTGTCCACGATGATCGCACCGTGATCTATGGTGATCGGGAAGTAATCGAGGGAGCGCGTCGCCGGGCCGTGAATCAGGCCACCCGTCTTCCCGTTGTACAGCGAACCGTGACACGGACACTGAATATTACCTTCGAGCGCCGGGTTTGGCGGCGGTACGGTGCAACCGAGATGGACGCACTTCCAGTAGCAGGCGATCGCGGCATCCGCCTCTGCGGGAAGGAGGTAGAAATGACCCTCTGAACTGCGGACGTACTTCTGACCGGCGAGGAGCGTCTTCACGTCCTCCACCGTCCCCGCGTTCACTTTGGCGCCGAAACCCGTCACCTTGTTCGGATAGAGCATTTTGTAGGTCGCGACGGCGCTGGTGGCGGTAAAAGCGCCAAGCAGCGCGAAGAGACCGTACCGCGTGACTTTCCGCCGCGATGTCTGGTGATCCAGAATCGGGAGCCGCTCCCGCGATTGCCCCGGATGTGACGATA
>JALYUS010000623.1 GCA_030853625.1 Chloroflexota bacterium | reverse complement strand
CCAATCCGCACATGCGGGCCTGCGCGGCGGTGAAGTAGCCGCGCTGTCCCGCGGCGATCGCGAAGAGGCAGGCGTTGTCCGGCTTGTTGCGATGCATGTCACCCATATCTCGGATTTTATCAAAGGTTTGGGCGACATGCAATCGTCACGCCGCGCATCGCCAGATCGGCATGCACGAACTCACCCGTGATTTAACCGGTGCCGTGTGTGCGGGCATTGCGGTCTCGGTCGCCGCAGCACGCCACTTGGGATTGACGATTCAGCCCCGTCGATGACGAGCGATACGTGGCGTGGCGTGTTCCCTTTTTTTGTTATGTATGGGTAGAGCGGGATTTTGGGTGCGTGTTTGGTCTGTAGGGATATGTTCATCCCCCCTCTTCGGCGGATAACCGCCGAGCCCGTTGAAAAAGTCGGCATCCGACGCATCGGCCTGAGGGCTCGTCATCCAGAATCGCCGATGCTTGTTCGTAAAAGCGTCGAGGGATCGCGTGTTAGGTCGGCGTGAGACAGGTTTGCGGCCTCAGATCGGCGACCCCGACGGCTCCATCCGGCCATGGGCGACGTCCCCAACCCCTCGCACTCAGCAATCGCTTCAAGTTCTGCCCCGCCGCGATGAATAGCCCCTCCATGTTCACCTTCTGCAACCCGCGTAATCGGAACTGTCGCATCCCATGCCACTGCTTCGCTTCCCCGAAGAGCGGCTCGATCCACACCTTCCGCTTACGCATCGCCCGCTTGTACTCCTCAGTCCCATGGTAACTCCGTACCCGATCAAGATACTCGCCATCGAACGACCGCTGCAGGCTCCGCCCGTGGTCGCTTGGGGTACAGGAGGCTTTGACCGGACAAGCATTGCAGATCGTCGGCACGGCGCGATAGACGACGACCCGCTCAGTCTGCTTCTCCCGTAGTCGGTGCAATGTCTCCCCGCGCGGACAGTGATAGACATCGTGCGTCACATCGTAGGTAAACTGCGAGGGGCCGTAATACCCCACCTGACGATCCCAGTTGGCCAGGGGTGTGTACGCACGGATACCGCTCGCTTCGATCTCCCGGATGTTCTCCGCCGTGCCGTACGTGGTATCGGCGACGACGTGTGTCGGGCGCACGCGCCAGCGGAACAGCACCCGGCGCAGGAGCGGGAGCATCGGCTGGTTCTCCATGACATCGGCGGGTGTGACGAGGGCGTGCAGGATGATCCGCGCCTTGCCACCGTCGATGACATAATGGTCGTGATACCCGAGCGCCGCTCGCTCGCGTCCCGTGTTCATCGCGACCGCATCGGGATCGGTGGTGCTCACATACCAATCGCTCCGGCGCTCGTATCCGGGGGCAGCCGGCCGCCCTGGGTCGAGGCGACATTCTTCGAGCACATCCCAACGCGCGTCGTTGCTGGCCCACAGCGTCGTCGGTGGCTCCGATGGTTCGAGGTGCGCGAGGTGTTCCTCGGTGAGCAGCCGCAAGCGCGGGATAAGCGAATCCAAGGAGGCATTGGCGCGCACTTTCGTCGCATCGAAGATCAGTTCCTCGCCCCAGACCAACCCCGCCTGGACGCACTGCTCAGTAATCACGGCGAAGAACCGCCGGAAGACCGGCAGTCCCAGGCGGGCACGGATCTTACTCAATGACGAATGATCGGGCAGCGACTCGTCAAGGTTGTAGCCTGCATACCACCGCATCGCGAGGTTGTAACCGACCTGCTCCATCAGTTGGCGCTCCGAGCGGATGCCCGCGAAGAACATGATCAGTTGAAGACGGAAGAAGACCTCGGGGTCGATCGAGGGTCGCCCGCCTCGGGCGTAGCAACCGGCGGTAAGATCGCGGACAAAAGAGAGGTCGAAGACACGATGGAGATGCCGGTAGAAATGATCCTGGGGCACGGCGGCTTCGAGCGAGATGAGGACGGGGCGAGCGAGATCGCGGGTTTTAGGCGGACCGAGCATGGGACATCCTCCCTGGGTAGCGGCTGAGGATGCGATACTATCCTCCCCGGTCAGCGATTTTCAACACGCTGCGCTTTTAGGCGACAAAGCGAGGGAGCGTTGCTCTCTCTCCGTGCAGGTTTCCGTGGAACACCTACCCGCCTCCGGGTGGTATCACCCTTGCAAAGCATCACACACGGCCGCGACAGCGGTGGAAAGGTTTTGTAATGGTGACGGCAGAGATCCCGCGCTTCACGGCGGCGCAGACAGAGTTGATTCAGCAGGAGCAGGCGCTTCTGCGGCGACTCCAGGAGGTGATGGAGCAGTTTCCCGGCGCGGCCGAGGATCACACCACGGTCCGCGACGTTGCCCGCGCGCTCGACGACCTCTTCTCCGTCGTCATCGTCGGCGAGTTCAACGCGGGCAAGAGCGCCTTCATTAATGCGCTGCTCGGTCAGTCCGTATTGGAGGAAGGGGTCACGCCGACGACGACGCGCATCAATCTCTTGCGCGCGGGCCCCGACGTGACGCACCAGATCAACGCCGATGGCCTGATCGTCGTTACCCATCCCGCGCCCTTCCTTGGGCAAGTGACGATTGTGGATACGCCGGGGACGAACGCCGTGATCCGCGAGCACGAGGCGGTGACGCAGCAGTTTATCCCGCGTGCGGATCTCATTCTTTTCGTGACCAGCGCGGATCGTCCCTTCTCCGAGAGCGAGCGCCAGTTCATGACGGAGATTCGCACCTGGGGCAAGAAGGTCATCGTCGTCGTCAACAAGGTAGACCTGCTTTCCGCGAGGGACTTGGAGAAGGTGCTCGCCTTCGTGCGGGATCAGGTGCGCGCGCTCCTCGGCTTCTCGCCGGAGGTCTTCCCCGTCGCGGCGCGGCTTGCTCTCGCCGCCAAGCAATCGCCTCCCGGCGCGGTCCGGGACAGCCTCTGGCAGCGTTCACGATTCGCTCCCCTGGAGACGTACATCGTGGAGACACTCGACGTGGCGCGACGGCTGCGGCTCAAGTTGCTCTCGCCGCTCGGCGTGACCGGCCGGGTCATGGGTCGCTATCGAGACGAGGCGGACGAGCGGCTGCGCCTGCTGGCCGGGGATCGGGAGACACTGACGCGCATTGACCAGCAGCTCGCGGTCTACCGCACCGACATGGAGCGGGATTTCGCCTATTACCTGACGATGGTCGACAATGTCGTGCTGCAACTCGTGGCGCGCGGAGATCGCTTCTTCGCGGAGACGCTGCGGCTCGGTCGCATCCCCGATCTGCTCAACAGCGAGCGGACCCGCGGCGCGTGGGAGCGTGAGGTTGTGCTCGACACGCCGCAGCAGATCGATGCGGTGATTCAAACATTGATTGATTGGCTGGTCGAACACGACCTGCGGACGTGGCAGGCGGTGACGGAGCTGGTGCGGCGACGCCAGGCGGAGCAGCCGGAGACGGAGATGATTGGCGCGGTGTCGCAGCAGTTCGCCTATGATCGGCAGGCGCTTCTCGCCTCGGTCGGTGCGCGGGCGCAGGCGGTGCTGCGGCGGTACAACGCCTCCGGTGAGGCGGAGCGCCTCTCGCGCGAGGTGCAGTCCACCGTCCTGCAGGCGGGGCTCGTGCAGGTCGGGGCGGTGGGGCTGGGTGCGGCAGTGATCGCCGCAGCCACCACGGCATTTGCGGACGTGACGGGCATCCTCGCCGCCACGATGATCGCCGCGCTCGGCCTGGTCATCCTCCCCGCGAAACGGCGGCGCGGTCAGGAGCAGTTCCATGCCCGCACGGAGGAACTGCGCACGCGCCTCGTGACCACGCTGCGCGAGCAGTTCACGCAGGAACTTGACCGCTCACTGACGCGCATCCGCGAGGCGGTCGCGCCATACACGCGCTTCGTGCGGGCCGAGGCGGGACGGATGGAGACGATCCGCGACGGTTTGGCGAGCATCCAGGGCGAGATGGATCGCATTCGCTACGCCATTGACGTACTGGCGCCGGAGACGGACACATTCCCCGAAGCGCCGCTCGCAGCCCTTCCCGCCGTATCGCCCGCCGCCCGGCCGTCCGGTCCCCCACCCGGCCTGCCATCCGGTGCGTGCGTTAATGACGCACCGGCCGCAACACCGGCGGCATGATCGGGCGGGAACACACACGCCACAGGCAACCTCCATCGTTTCTGGGTCGTCGGCCAGTCGGTTCACGGGCACGGATACCCCCGTGCCCGTGCCGCCAGTGCTATTCATCGGCGACGGTAGCTCCCGAGCAGGATCAGCAGCATGCAGAGGACCCCAGCGAGAACGAGCCCGCCGGTGACCGCGCCGATCCAGTCGCGCACAATACACGCAGCACCGCAATTATGAAGGCGAGCAGCAGGAAATAGCGTGCCACCAGTAGGGCGGTATTGCCGCGCGAGGGGAGCGATCCGGGTCGCATGCGGCGTGATCCACGTCGAGCACCTCCACCGCCCCATCGTCGGCGGTACTGGTCAGCAGGTAACTCCGCCCGAGGCAGATGGTTCGAGCGTGTACACGACCCCCCGCGATTCGTGGCAGTAGGCGGGGCGGTCGGGCCGGGAGCCCGCGACCGGCGCATCGCCCAGCGGGTCAAAGCGGCGATTGTTGACGGCGAAGATCGACGACATCCTGCGGCTCCTTTGCGCGCGATGGTTGACGATGCGTACTCTCCTACAGGGCGGACGTTCCCGGCTCCTGAAGTCGCGTCGCTTCCGCCCGCCGGAGCGCACGGAGCGGGTCGGTGAGCCACGCCGCCATCGGCACGATGAAGCAGGGTCGGGAGAGCAGCGCCTCCCGGCGCTTGCGCAGTTGTTCAGCAATCCGTCGTGTCTGATTCATGTGATAGAGCACCGGGTACCCCTCGGACTCGCCGATGACGGCGTAGCGCTCGTCCATCACGTTCTCTCCAGCTCGTCGCGTCGGTGACGGGTCAGGTTGTCACGAGTGGAGCAGCGTTTGCTCGTTGGCGCCACGGGCATCACCCGTGGATGTCCTTGACGGCCTGCTCAATCACTTCCCCGAACGCGGCCTTCGACAGCCCGCCTGCCCCCGGTTCTCGCCGTTTCACGCCTTCACGGTCTTCATGCCTGGTTTCCGGCGTGCCAGGTTGTTTCTCGTCTTCGTCCTTCGTTGTTTCGCCCGGATTCTTGCCCATCACGGATCCCCTCTTCCATCGCTTGTCCATCGTCCGCCGCCTGCCGCTGCACTGCTCGGGTCGTAAGAGCGTGGCACGTTCTGTGCCGTGCGGAAAGACGACTGATTGACGG